>CALGGQ010000101.1 GCA_937915775.1 uncultured Clostridia bacterium
CTATCGTTGTTGTCGGTACTACCGGCGAGGCTTCTACACTAAACACGACTGAACACAGAGAAGCCATCAAATTCACCGTTGATTATGTAAACGGCAGAGTGCCTGTCATCGCCGGCTGCGGCTCCAATAACACCGCATACGGTATTGAAATGGCAAGAGCTGCCTGCACCTACGGCGTTGACGGCTTACTGCTGGTTACCCCGTATTATAACAAGACGACACAGAAAGGTCTTATCAGCCATTACAGAATGTATCACGACGCGACGGATAAGCCGATTATCCTCTATAACGTACCGTCGAGAACCGGCTTAAATCTGCTGCCGGAATCGCTTGCTGAGCTTGCCAAGCTGCCGAGAATTAACGGCGTTAAGGAAGCGTCAGGCAATATTTCCCAGGTAATGAAAATCCGTGCGCTGTGCGGCGACGATATCAATATCTGGAGCGGAAATGACGACCAGATTCCTGCCGTTATGGCTTGCGGCGGCAAGGGCGTTATCTCCGTGTTGGCGAATATCTGCCCGCAGGTTACGCACGATATGGTAATGGCTTACCTGAACGGCGATGCGAATAAATGCACCGATATGATGGCGGAATACTTAGAGCTTGCGAACGCGCTCTTTGTTGAGGTCAACCCGATTCCCGTCAAGGTTGCGTGCAATATGATGGGCATGGAAGCAGGTCCGCTGAGACCGCCTCTCTGCGATATGACGGAGGAGCACTCGGAATATCTCAGAGGTGTGCTGCAGAAATACGGCTTAATTCAGTAAACACTATATAAGGATGTATAATATGACAAGAATCATTCTTACCGGCGCCTGCGGCAAAATGGGCAACGTCATTCAAAGCGTTGTTGCCGGCAGAGAGGACTGTAAAATTGTAGCAGGCGTTGATAAATATAACGACGGAAAAGCCTCCTTCCCTGTTTACGAAGCGCTTGGCGACGTAACGGAAGAAGCGGATGTTATCATTGATTTTTCCAACCCTGCCCTGCTGGATTCCCTGCTTGCCTATGCCAAAGCAAGCGGCTGCGCCTTAGTCATCGGCACAACAGGCTTTGACGAATGTCAGAAGAAAGATATTACGGACGCAGCAAAGGAATTGCCGATTTTCTTTACCTACAATATGAGCCTCGGTATCAACCTGCTGGCAAACCTTGCCAAAAAGGCTGCGCAGATTCTCGGCAATGATTTTGATATTGAAATCATTGAGCAGCACCATAATCAGAAAATTGACGCACCTTCGGGTACGGCACTGATGCTGGCGGACGCGATTAACGACGCGCTGGATAAGCCGATGAAATATGAATACGACCGTCATTCGAAGCGCGAAAAACGCTCGAAAAATGAAATCGGTATTCATTCCATTCGCGGCGGCACTATCGTCGGCGAGCACAGTATTCTGTTTGCCGGACGGGATGAAAACATTACCCTTTCCCATTCCGCCAGAAGCAAAGAGGTTTTTGCCGTCGGCGCTGTCAATGCTGCTGTCTATATGCACGGCAAGGAAGCCGGCATGTATGATATGGCTCAGTTGATTGACTAAAATTATCCCCGATCTTTTCGGGGATTTTTTGTAGCCTTTTGCACCCGTACGGGATATTAAGAGTGAAAGGAGGCAGTTATGAATTACAGCGAACAAGACATTGATGAGGTCATTGGCCTATACGCTGATACGGTATACCGTCTTGCGTATTCCATGGTAAGCAACAAGGCAGACGCCGATGACATTTTTCAGGAAGTATTTTTGCGATACATTAAAAGTAATAAAGCATTCAGCGATGAGAATCACAGAAAGGCCTGGCTCATCCGTGTGACTGTGAACTGCTGCAAAAAGCTGTATGCGTCAGCCTGGCATAAGCACACGCTGCCGCTGAATGAAGCAGCATTGCAGGATAACGGGTACTACGATACGCATGACGAAATGCTGGAGCTCATAAATACGCTTCCTTTGAAGTATAAAACAGTCATTCACCTGTTTTATTACGAGGAGCTGCCGATTAAGGAAATTGCACGGCTGACGGGTCAAAAGCAAACCACTGTGCGCACGCAGCTCACCAGAGCAAGAAATCTCTTAAAGGAAAGGCTGAGTGAAGATGAATAATTATCAAAAGCATATGCATGATATCCATCCAGATATCGAGTTAATTCACGATACGAAACGGAAAATGCGCAGTGCCGCGTCAACAGACGCTAAGAATAGAAGAAAACGCAGCTACCGTCCCATTGCCGTCCTGATTGCCGTTATCATTGTTCTATCGTCTGCGCTGACAGCGATTGCCGCGAACCGATTAGTTCTTTCAAACGTCAATCAAACGGCAACGTTTGACGGTATTGAAATGACAATTACCGACGTCGATATAGCAACGGATGAAAATGATATTGCACAGCGTGAGAAAGGCGAAATCCTGCTGACCTTAAAGGATATTAGCGGGAAAGGCAGAATCAGTCAGTTTACCGATATCAAGGATTTTGATGTCCGAGGCTTTAAGTCAGACGGTTGTGAAATGATTAATTTTGACAGCAAAACAGGTGTTGCCACCTATTCCCTCAAGGTTTATGACTGGCCGCACGGCGGTATCGATTATTTTAACAAGCGTGGCAAAATTACAATAAAATCTATTGCTACTAATCGCAAGGCTGAAACGGTTGATACAGAGCTGGATGTAGCCTCTCATCTTAACAATAAGGCAACCAAAAGCGGCGAATCATCCTTTGGCATCATTGATGCGCAGAACGGTTATTCAACCAGTTATCTGGTGGAGCTGCTTAAAAAAGATGAAATGAACCTTCCTGTTCCCGCAGTCAGCTGGCTGCGCATCACCAATATGGCGATGACAGCGCGCAATCATCTGAATATTCAGGTAGAACGAACCGGCGATATGAAGGATTATAACTTTGCCGAACTGAAGCTCAAAAAGAGTGACGGAACGGAAGTAAAGCAAATCAATCAGGACGTTCATTCCGAAATTGATTACCACAGCGAATTCATCTTTGAAGTGACAGAAAAAGAACTGGAAGATTGCACACTGTACGCAGAAGTCTACGATTACAGCGAGGGCGAAGCTATCGAAGGAAAATGGGAAACCGTGTTCCATAAATAAAAAGAAAGGCAGGTTGGGGCGCCCTACGTAAAGAAGGATAGGTTTTGGCTTTGTCCTTTTGCCCCTA
>CALGGQ010000102.1 GCA_937915775.1 uncultured Clostridia bacterium
AGATCTGATCGTGACTGGAGTTCAGACGTGTGCTCTTCCGATCTAAATCCAAAATATCTTTTCCGTTATAGGTAATACTGCCTTCCTGCCTTTTAATTAAGTCGCAGATTAGACTAATCAGCGTTGTTTTGCCGGCACCGTTTGGTCCGAGCAGAGCCGTAATGCCCGGCTGAAAGGTGCAGTTAAAATCGTTCAGTGCTTTCTTTTCTCCGTAGGAGTGGGAGAGCTTTTTGATTTTTAATTCCATAATTTTACCTCGTAGCATAGGGGTCTGTTAGCGGGATTAATTCAAAATCCTTTTCAATATCGGACAGCTTGACATAATGCGTGATTTTTTCGTGCGCGCCGGTGGAAAAATAGATGACCTCATCGGTAATATATTCCATGCTCGGCACGGTCAGGTAATTCCCGAGCGGCACCTTACCCAGCAGGCGGTATTCCCTGTCAAAGACCAGAAAATCCCAGTCGCCGTCAAATTCCCTGTCCGCCGTCAATTGGCATAAAATATAGTCATCGGTATAGGAGATAAAACCAACATAATACGGCAGCGGAACCTTTAATGTTTCCTGATGGCTGCTCCGGCTGTATTCGCACAAGCCTTCATCACTCTTGAAATAATACAGCGTATCCCCGAAGCAGACGGGCGTGCTGTTAAAATTGTTCCAATCCTCTATTGTCAGGGTTACTGCATTGTCATTGATATTGCCCTCCATCAAGGTGCTGTGTCCGGTCTTGGCATCTGTCAAGACGAAATACAGATTGCCGTTGCTGACAGAGCAACGCCAGCCGCCCCGCTGCAGCGGCTCGACAGCGTTGTCAAACAGCAGCTCTGCCTCGCCGGTATCCAGGTTTATCTTATAATATTTCTGTGTGGAGTGCGCGTCCTCTGACAGCGGTTCTATCGCAAAAATCAATGAATCCTTATGGAAGAAGTAAGAACCGCCCTCCCCTGCCGTTGCGCCGTCGGAGGAACGCTGCTTCGGCAAGGTTGTCACTTTCTGATGATGGCTACCGTCCAGCTCCATCCGTATTAAATCAAATGAGAAAGTCGTATCGTCGCAAATCACCGAATACAAATGGTTATCATAGTAACCGAGCGCTAATCCGCCGTAGGCATTACAGTTTTGGTCGCTGTGCGCGCAATCCGGCTTGTTGCACAGCAGGTAAAAGGTGTGCTCCCCTTTTTCGGTGAAATAGATGTTTCCGTTTTCAGAGGCTTTTAGATAGTATTCCGCCTTGCCGGTATCAACAAAATAGCCGTTCACGTCCTGAAATCGATAGGGCACTTCCTTCGGCAAGGACTGCTCAGCCGTATTCGTACACGCTGTCAGCAGCAGCGCCGTCAGCGCCATAAACAATAAGAAAAATTCAAGCCGTTTCATTTTGTCACCTCGCTGCATACGGGTCCGTCATCGGAACAAGCGTTAAATCCTTTTCAATCGTTTTCAGCTTCATATAGTGCGTCACCCTGTTTCCGATTTGCGAGAAATAGATAACGTCATCGGTGACATAGAGAAATTGCGGCGCGGTGATATTACTACCGAGATTCGTTTGATTGAATAAGTTGTAATCTCTGTCGTAAACGCAGAAGTACCAATCTTCTTCAAAATCTTCACTCATATTCGTCTTTGCAAAGATATAATCATCTGTATAGGTAACCTGCGCCACATAGTAATCCGTTTTTAGTTTCACGGTTTCGGTTTTGCTTTTAATGTCAAATTCGCAAAAGCCAACGCCGAAGTGAAAATAATACAAGGTATCCTCATCAACATTGGTGAGATAGCAGTCACTGAAATTGTCAATCAGCTCGGCAGCCTCCCCGGTTTCAAGATTACCCTGCATCAAATGATAAATATTGTCCTTTGCTGATTTGGTGCAAAAATACACATAATTGTCAAGTGACTTTAAATCACTGCCGAACAAAATACTGTCCTTTACTTCATTTTCAAAAAGACGCTCGGTTTTGCCGCTTTCCAGCGCAATTTTAAAGTACGCCGTCGGCAAGCCGTTTTCATCATCGGAGCCCAGCTCATACAGCAAAAAGCCGTTATGAAAAGCAAAGCTGCCGCCGCCGGTGATCGTACCGTTTGGTGCGTGCTGTTCCGGCAAAAGGCAAATTCTCTTATGCTCGCTGCCGTCCATATTCATCTGCGCCAGCGTAAAATGATCGCTGTTATCATCAAGATAGACAGCATATAAATGATGATTGTAGTAGCCGAGGGCAAGACCGGCATATGCGTTGCAGTTTTGGTCGCTATGCGTACAATCCGGCTTGTTGCAAAGGACATAGAATTCATGCTTGCCGTGCTCGGAAAAATATATCATACCTCGCTCATCCAGCGGGTTCATATAGTATTCACCCATCGGCGTATCAATGAAGTACTGTGAATTATCTTGTAATCTGTAAGCGGCGTCGTTCTCATGAGTTTTATCCGTGTTGGCAGAACAACCTGCAAACAGCAAGAGACAAAGGCACACGGATATCATTATTTTCATGGTTCTCATATCATCACCTCTAACGATAAAACCCGATAACCTCGCAAAAGGCTACAAAAAAATAGGCAAGGTGCGATTGCGGGGCTTAAGAGAGTTTCAAAACCAAACGAAAATCTTTCTGACTGATACTATAATTTTTTGCATTTCGCATTGCATATTATTTTCTGATTTTCATCATTTTTGGTGATGATGTATTTAGAACGATGGAATCCAGAGGTGATACGATGCTTGACAGTAAGCTGCTGGGGCGCAGAATCAGGGAACGCCGTATGCAGTCCGGCTTGAGCCAGGCGGAGCTGGCGAAAAGCCTGCACATTCAGCCGTCAACGCTGTGTGAATATGAGGCGGGGCGGATTACGCCGAGCCTGAAGGTTTTTGTGGATATGGTAAACGGGCTTGCCTGTACCGCCAACGATTTGCTGCCGGACAGCATGAACAGTCATCAGCTGAAGCCGGAGGAGGTTACGGAAGAACGGCTGCATTCCGTTTGCCAAATCATTAATTCAATAAAAGATTGACAAAAAAACGACTTTTCCAGTCGTTTTTTCTGTTTAAATACACCGTTCGTCAAATTTCGCGCTTTTACCGTGCTATCATTCATTTAAAATGAAGTTGAGGATAAGAGGATGAAATTTGACATCGTAACCTTTAAAAGGCTGCTGCAAGCCTTTGAAGCCGATCAAGA
>CALGGQ010000103.1 GCA_937915775.1 uncultured Clostridia bacterium
TGTTGGCAAGACCGCCGTAGATTTCGCTGCCGGGGTATACGAAGCCGCGTCCCTTACAGAGTGCTACTAACTGGTCCAGTGTTTTTTCCGTGTTTAACATATGATATCCTCCAAGATATTTTTTCAGCAACATTATACTCTTTATGGTAACATTAGTCAATAAATTATCTTATAATATTCCTGTAACTATATAGATTAGGATTGAAATTAAAGGACAGATTTGGTATAATATCTATAACTATGTGTACAGGAGATATTGTATGGCTCACAAGTTTACTTTTTCGGTGATTGTTCCCATTTATAACGTGGAGGATTATCTGCGCGAGGCGCTCGATTCCGTCATTCATCAGACGATGGATTTTAAAAGCAACATCCAGCTGATTCTGATTAACGACGGTTCCTCCGATTCGTCGGAAGCCATCTGCCTGGAATATAAAAAGCAGTACCCGGAAAATATTACTTATATCTATAAAGAAAACGGCGGCGTTTCCTCGGCGCGTAATATGGGCTTTGATTACGTCGAGGGCAAGTATGTCACTTTCCTGGACCCCGACGATATGTGGGAGGAAAACTCCTTTCAGGCGGCATACCGTTTTCTTGAAAAGCACTATGATGAAATTGACGTGCTGGCGGCGCGTATCAAGTTCTTTGAAGCCAAGACGAATTTCCATTCGCTGGATTACAAGTTTTGGGACGGTACGCGCGTTGCCGATTTGACGAAGGATGAGGATATCTTCTGTGTGGAATCGACTGCAGCAACGACCTTTATCAAGGCGGAGGCAATTGGCAATATCCGTTTTGACAGCCGTCTGAAATACGGCGAGGACTCCACCTTTATCAACAAAATCATGCTCAAAAAGCGCAAGTACGGTCTGATTTGTGAGGCGATGTATTATTATCGCCGCCGTGCCACCGGCAATTCCGCCGTGAACAATCAGATTTTTGATAAGTCATTTTATCAGGCGTCGCTGGAGTATTATCACCTGGAGCTCTTCCGCTATTCAAAAGAGCTGTACGGCGAGGTTATTCCATATGTGCAGGCAATGGTCGGCTACGACATTATGTGGCGCTTTGCCAATCCCGATATGCCGACGGTGCTGGATGAGGCGGAGCAGCAGGAATACTTTGCACGGCTGAAGGAAATCCTTTCGCAGATTGACGACCGTTATCTGCTTGAAAACCCGATACATAAGGCGATTACCAAGAAATACGACGCGATGTATTATAAGTACGGTATCGACCTCTTAAAGCGTATCCGTTACGACGCTGCGACGGGCAAGCTGATGTATGAGGACCACCCGATTCTGAATCTGCAGCGCAATAAGTCAAAGGCGCAGCAGGTGGTCAGCGTAAGAATTGAAAAGGATACGCTGAAAGTCGAAGCACTCGTAGCACGCTGGCTGCTTGCCTGCACCGAAACGGGCGGCACCTATTTCTTCACGGTCAACGGCAAGAAGCATCCGACAACGGTGGAGGATTATAACGTCAACGAGCTGCGCACGAGCAAGGGCAACGAGTATTTCTATTATCTTGCCTCCATGGAGCTGCCGATTACCGAGGCGATGAAGCAGAGCGGTAAAACGCTGGTGATTACGCCCTGCCTTCAGTATGGCGACGAGGTAACCACGCTCAGCATGGAATACGGCAAGTTTGTGCCGAACACCAATATGTTCAAGGGCAGTTATCAGTTCTTCGGCGACTGCGCCGTCAAGTCCTTCCGTACCTCCATTCGTGTTTATTTTCCGAAGAACAAGGCGTATTCCAAGCTCAAGTGGGATATCAAAGCGATTTATCACTTCCTCAAAAAGAAGCAGTACGATGTGATTAAAAACCGCTATATCCGCTTCCCGCTGTTCCAAAAACGGCAGCAGAAAAAGGGAAGCATCTGGCTGATTTCCGACCGTATTGATAATGCGGGTGATAACGGCGAAGTGCTGTTCAAGTATATCTGTGAGCATAAGCCCGATGGCGTCAGACCTATTTTCGTTATCGGCGAAATGGCAAAGCCTGCCGTCAAGGAGCGGCTGGAAGCCATCGGTGAGGTGGTGTATGCTGAGGATAAGCGCTATCCGTTCTATTTCCTGATGGCGGATAAGATTATTTCCTCCAGCGCCGGTGAATTCACGATTAACGCCTTTGAGAGTAAGCGCGGTTACTATATTGACCTGTATCATTTCACCTATTACTTTATGAATCACGGCGTGAACTGCGGCGACTGCTCCAAGTGGCTGAACCGCTTCAATAAGAATATTCACATCTTCTTTACAACGGGTGAGAGCGAGCGCCGCAACATCATTGAGCGCAACTATAATTACGGTGCCGAAAATGTTCAGATTACCGGTCTGGCAAGATTTGACGCGCTGTATGATAATCCGCTCAAGCAGCTGCTGATTTTGCCGACCTGGCGCCGTGCGTACCGTCAGTGCTATGACGATAAGACGTCGAGCATCTATTTTGACGGCTTTAAGGAGACGGAATTCTACCGCTTCTATAACGGCTTGATGAATGATGAGCGTCTGCTGGAAGTGATGCGCCGTAAGGGCTACAGAGGTCTGTTCTGCCTGCACCCCATTTTTATGCAGCAGTATGTGGATTTCGTGCAGAACGATGTGTTCAGTGTCAACGAGGGTTTTGTGGATTATAACAAGGCGTTTGCGGAATCCTCCGTGATGGTGACGGATTACTCCACGATTGCGTTTGACTTCGCGTTTCTTAATAAGCCGATTGTTTACACGCAGTTTGACAAGGAGGAATTCTACGCCAATCAGATTTACGACGAGTGCTTTGACTACGCGAATGAGGGCTTCGGTCCCGTCTGCGAGGATTTGGACAGCGCCGTGAATGCCCTGATTGATGTGATTGAAAACGATTGCAAAAATCAATATCTTGACCGCATTGACCGCTTCTTCGTCTATCATGACCAAAACAATGCCAAGCGTATTCTGGAAGCCGTGCTGGCGGACGATGAAAAATAAAATCAAAACAAAAATGCCTCGGAACATTTCCGAGGCATTTTCTAATGTTATTCTAATGTTAATCTACTAATATGCTATTTAATAAATATTGATAAGCCAACGCCGAGTCCGCTGAGCGCCATCAGCACGGCAAGGATTATCGCGATAATTCTGACCCAGTTCTGTCGCATACGGCACCTCTTATTTCATAAATTCGTTGGCGGCGGCAATCAGCTTGTCGGCAATGGAAGCAGCCGCCTGCTTGCTGTCACCGACTGAGGTGATGTAAGCCTTGATTTTCGGCTCGGTGCCGCTCGGGCGGACAATCACCTTGTTGCTGTTTTCCAGTGCAAACGCCAGCACGTTGGATTTTGGCAGGTCAATGGCTTCCTCGCGTCCGTCGGTAAAGACGGTTTTGCTCGTCTTGTAATCCGAAACGGCAGTAACGGCATAGCCCCCGATTTCCTGCGGCGGGTTGCAGCGCAGATTGTCCATTATGCCTGCCATCTTTTCCATACCGGCAGCGCCTTCAAAGGTGTAGCTTTCCACCACGTTGCCGTAGTAGCCGAATTCATCGTAAAGAGAATTCATCACGTCAACCAGGTTCATGCCCTTCGATTTGTAGAAGGCAGCCATCTCGCAAATCAGCATGGAGGCAACCACGGCGTCCTTATCCCTGGCGTGCGTGCCGGCAAGGTAGCCGTAGCTTTCCTCAAAGCCCATCACGAAATCATCCGCTCTGCCATCAGCTTCGAGGTTAGTAATCAGCTCGCCGATATACTTGAAGCCGGTCAGCAGATTTTTGAAGGTGCAGTTGTACTTTTTCGCAATGACCTCGGCAAGGTCGGTGGAAACGAAGCTCTTCACTGCAATTGCAGAGGCGGGCAGCGTGCCCTTTGCCTTGCGTTCGGAAAGGAGGTAATTCAGCAGCATCGCGCCGACCTCGTTGCCGCTCATCAGCACCAGCTCGCCCGATTTGTCGGGTACGGCGATGCCCACACGGTCGCAGTCCGGGTCAGTTGCCAGAAGAATATCGGCTCCGATTTCCTTGTTCATTGCCAGACCAAGCTCGAAAACCTGCTTGATTTCGGGGTTCGGGAACGGGCAGGTAGGGAAGTTGCCGTCCGGCTTTTCCTGCTCGGGTACCACGTAAACCTTGTCAATGCCGATTCTGTCAAGAATGGCGCGCACCGGCTTGTTTCCCGTGCCGTTGAGCGGGGTATAGATAACCTTCAGGTCAGCCGCCTTGACAATATCCGGGTTGATACACTGCTTCTGTACTTCGTCAAGAAACAGCTCAATAACGTCCTGACCGATGTATTCAATGAGCCCGTCAGCGACTGCCGCGTCAAAGTCAACCTTTTTAATGCCGGTAAAATAGTCCACCTGCTGAATGAAATCGTAGGTTTCAGCTGCCTCCTCATCGGTCATCTGATAGCCGTGAGGGTTGTAGCACTTGTAGCCGTTATACTTCGCCGGATTGTGAGAAGCGGTCAGAATGATACCGCTGCTGCAGCCGAAATGGCGAATTGCGAAAGACAGGCACGGCGTCGGCTCCAGCTCTTCATAAAGATATACCTTAATGCCGTTTGCTGCCAGCACGCAGGCAGCCTCCTTGCTGAAATAATCGCTCTTGATACGCGAATCATAGCCGATGGCGACGGACGGATTTTCGTAGTTCTTATTCAGAAAATCGGACAGTCCCTGCGTCGCTCTGCCGACGGTGTAAATGTTCATTCGGTTCGTGCCGGCGCCGATAACGCCGCGCAGTCCTGCTGTGCCGAATTCCAGCGAGCGGTAAAAGCGGTCAAGAATTTCATCCTCCCTGCCGCGGATGCTTTCCAGCTCAGTTGTAAGGTCGGCATCGCCCGTAGCCTTTTCCAACCATTCGTTATATAAAGCGTTCATATCCATATCAAAACTCCTTTGCCAATTAATCCATTTTTTATTTTAAACCGATTATTTGCTATTGTCAACCATTCCATATTTATGTATAATAATTTTTGGTGATGAAAATGTTTGCAAAGGTGAAAAGTCAGGGAATGTTCGGGCTCAACTGCTTTGATGTGTTTGTGGAAGCGGATTTAAGCTCGGGGCTTCCGCGTTTTGATGTCGTCGGTCTGCCCGATACGGCGGTGAAGGAGAGCCGCGACCGTGTGCGCGCTTCTATCAAAAACTGCGGTTTTACCTTTCCCGTTTCGCGTATAACGGTGAATATAGCGCCTGCCGATGTAAAGAAGGAGGGCGCCGTGTATGACCTGCCGATATTGATTGCAGTGCTCAAAGCTGCCAAGCAGCTCAAAGGTGAAACGGAAGGCTATTCTTTTATCGGGGAGTTATCGCTGAACGGCGAGCTACGCCGTGCGAACGGTGTACTGCCAATGGTGCTGCAGGCAAAGGAAAGCGGCACGAGAGCGATATTTGTACCGTATGAGAATGCGGCGGAGGGCTCCGTAGTGGACGGTATTGACGTGCTGCCAGTCCGAAATATTCTTGAAATTGTACAGCATTTATCCGGTGAAAAGACGATTGAGCCGGTGTATAAGGAGCTGGAGGCATTTGAAATCATCGGCGACGAGCTTGATTTCAGCGATGTCAAAGGGCAGAGCGAAGCCAAACGCGCGCTCGAAATTGCCGCTGCCGGCTCTCATAACGTGTTGATGATCGGTCCTCCCGGTACCGGCAAGTCGATGCTTGCCAAGCGTATCGGCTCCATCCTCCCCGAGATGAGCTTTGAGGAGAAAATTGAAAAAACTTGTAATAATCAGGTTGATATAATGGAGAAAAATATAAAGGCTCTAGAAAGAACCTTAAAAAATTATCTGAGAGAACAAGTTAATGCTTTGGAGCGAATGTTCAATGATTTCAGAAATAAATCTAAATAAATTTAGGTTATTTAATTATTATTTTTTAAATTAAAAAAAAATTATATTTTTTTATTGAAAATTTCAATTACTATAATTAAATTAGAATAATGGGGATTGGGGATTG
>CALGGQ010000104.1 GCA_937915775.1 uncultured Clostridia bacterium
ATTTCCGCTAGAATCGAGCGGTGATTCAGAAATTTATCCTCAATACCGAGCGCCTTCTGCACACGCTTCATCACGCGCTTCTGGTCATCGGTATCATAGATAGTGAAGTGCTGCGTGTAGCCGAGCCTGTCCGCAAAACGGCGCAGCATACGGCTGCACATCGAGTGAAAGGTATACGCCCAGATATCATTTGCCGCGTCGCCGATGGTGTTAATCAGACGTTCCTTCAGCTCCCCTGCCGCTTTATTGGTAAAGGTGATTGCCAGCACCTGCCATGCGGTGGCGTAACCGTCCGCAATAATATGCTCAATGCGCTTGACAATCGTCGCCGTTTTGCCTGTTCCGGCGCCGGCAACAACCAGCACTGGGCCGTCAACCGTGTCGATAACGCGCTGCTGCTCCTTATTCGGTTTTACTGCATCTTTATTTATCATATTATATCCTTATATACTGAATGAATACGGGAGGGGCAATTCCCTCCCGATGGATTTATCCGAGTAACGTCAGCAGAATACCTGCTGCCACAGCGGAGCCGATTACGCCCGAAACGTTCGGTCCCATCGCGTGCATCAGCAGGAAATTGGACGGGTTATCCTCCTGCCCGACCTTCTGGCTGACGCGCGCCGCCATCGGCACGGCGGAAACGCCGGCGGAGCCGATGAGCGGATTAATTTTGCCCTTCGTAACAAGGTACATCAGCTTGCCGAACAGCGTGCCGCCGGCAGTACCAAAGGCAAACGCGACCAGACCAAGCACGACTATTTTAATCGTATTCCAGTTCAAAAACGTCTGCGCCGAGGTCGTCGCACCGACGGAAATACCAAGCAAAATGGTAACAATATTCATCAGCTCATTTTGTGCCGCCTTGGCAATACGCTCTGTTCTGCCGCTCTCTTTGAGCAAGTTACCGAGCATCAGCATGCCGACGAGCGTTGCCGCATCCGGCAGCAGCAAGGACACGATGACCGTGACCATAATCGGGAACAAAATCTTTTCCAGTTTTGACACGGGACGCAGGTTATCCATCATCACCGCACGCTCTTTTTTGGTCGTCAGCGCGCGCATAATCGGCGGCTGAATCACCGGCACGAGCGCCATATACGAATACGCCGCAACCGCGATGGTACCGAGCATTGCCGGCGCTAATTTGGACGTGACAAAAATCGCCGTCGGTCCGTCCGCGCCGCCGATAATGGCGATGGAGCCTGCTTCCTTCGGGGCAAAGCCCATCACGACGGCAATGACATACGCCACAAAAATGCCGAGCTGCGCTGCCGCACCTAAAATAAACGAAGTCGGGCGCGCAATCAGCGAGGAAAAGTCCGTCATCGCGCCGATACCGAGGAAAATCAGCGGCGGATAAATACCCGCCTTAACGCCGAAATACAGAAAATCCATCAGTCCGGGCGTCAGCCCCGTAATCCTCTGCCCCGCGGCTTCGTCCCACACTCTGCCGCGCGCCACAAGCTCAATAAAGCCCTGCAGGTCGTGATACTGCACGGCAAGGTTTGCACCGGGCAAATTCGCCAGCAGCATACCGAAGGCAATCGGCACCATTAAAAGCGGCTCAAAGCCGAGCTTGATGCCCAAAAAAAGAAACACAAAGGCAACCAGAATCATCACGAGATTTTTCCATCCGCCGTCTGTGAAAAAGTAAGCATAGCCGCTGTTAAGCAAAATATCCTTAACAACATCCCATACCCCCTGAAGAACAGCCATTTCTTCTCCTCCTAAAAGGGTCTTGTGTTATCCAGCACCGCAGCCTGTGCCCACGCGCTGCGTGAGGGCTCAGAAGCGCTTTTTCGGCGAATAGCGGTAACCCTTGCCCGCTCACCGTCCAGCAGGTAAACAGCCGCGCTGATGGCAGCTACCACCTCGGGTGTCACGCCCTGAAAGACGAGCGGAGGAGGCGGAGGCACTTCGCCGCTTTTTACCTTGACGGGCTCCGGCACACCGCCGTCCTGCTCCATCTGATGCAGGAGCTTTTCGCGCTGCTTTTGCTTTGCCCTTTCCTGTGAACGGTGCACGGCGTTTCCGAAGATATTAAAAATGACAATCAGCACTGCCAGCGTTGCCAGCACGATACCGATGCCCGCTATTACCACCGTTGCCGTAAAGGCAAGGGAGCGGTCGGGCACTGCTTCGGTTGCTAACAAAAAGACATTCACGC
The DNA here is from genome assembly GCA_937915775.1 of uncultured Clostridia bacterium. Taxonomy (GTDB): domain Bacteria; phylum Bacillota; class Clostridia; order Oscillospirales; family Acutalibacteraceae; genus Eubacterium_R. The sequence continues at coordinate 2,171 of CALGGQ010000104.1, forward strand.
CTATTCCCCCATTCTTTTAATCGTAGTTATTATAAATCAAAAAACGCCGTTTTTCAATAAAAACGGATGAGATTTTTCAGGTTTGGCACTTTGCATAAAAAAGTATTGATTTCTGCTTTTTTTGGGGTATAATATGATTGTAAGAGAATGATTGGGAGGTCATGCTATGTTAAGTAAAGAAGCAATGATTATTGCGATTTTAGTAGCGCTGCTGCTGCTCTGGGCAACCGAAACGCTCGGTATGCGCAGAACCTCCACCCTGCTCGGCGGCGTCATTGATTTAGGCTTCGCGCTGCTAAGATAGTAAAAACGACAAGGCTGCTTCACCAAACGCGAAGCAGCCTTATATTATATATTTATAACCAATTATAGAAAACACAAACCCCGCAGGCTTTCCTGCGGGGTTGTTTTGGTTATTCGTCGCCGAAGACCTCTTCTCCGGCACCGACGGCATCAAGGTCGAACTCATCGCCGTCGTGCAGACCGGGGTCGCTGTCAGTGAAGATATCCGTTATCAGATATTTTCTCACCTCGAGCACCGGCTCGTCATAGTTTTTCTTCATCGCTGTACCTCCGTCTGCTTAACCGAGGGTAATCGCGTCGTCAGGAACGTCGGTAAATACAGTGTGAAGCTCACTGTTTTCGTCCGTGTAGTTCACATAGACAAGGTATTTTGCCTTTGCGCCGCTACCGAGATTCATCGTGATGGAGAAACGGTTATCCTCATCGGTGAAAATCTTGGAAGCCTTTAATCTTCTGATTTTATAGCTGTCAGTATCCTGATTAACACTGTTGAAATCCAATGTGACATCGGCGAGGTCTGCGCCCGTCTTGTTATACTGAACCAGCACACCGGCTTCCACAATGCTGTAGCCGTCCGGAAGCGCAACAGCGTTGTAGGTGACAATGCTGCTGCCGGAGATATTTTCAACGCTTCTGACATAGACCTCAGAAGGCACACCGTTTTCATTGTTCTGCGTGTACAGGCAAGCCTCGTCGCCGGTGCCCAAAAGGTCAACCAGATAGAGATTTTCTTTCGCTCTGAAGGTGTAGGTATCGCCGTAAGCAAGCGGTGTCAAGAACTGCTCGGTAAATTCTTCCAGATTGTAGAAGTTTTCCGCTTCTTCCTGCGAAGCCGCAGTGGCAATCATATAAGCGTCAGGAATCTGAACCGTAACCAGCTCGTTGAGATAATACTGTTCGGAGCTTTCTTCCGCCTGATTGTAGACAGTGAACAACGGCGCATTGCCTGCCAGTGAATAGCTAAGCGTTACAGTGATTTCGTTGTTCTCAAGCGCGCCTTTGGTTCTGCTGTCGAGCTTATAGAACGCATAGGACGGTGCCTTGTATGCATTAACATCAACGTCGTTTTCGCTGGCTACATAATCAGTTCCAATAACGAAGCCCTTGCTTTCACCGTCTGTCAGTTCTGCTCTGTAGGTAACCGTAATCGGCTTGCTGTTGGTCGGCGCACCGACGGTAACCGTCGTGTTACCCTGAACGGTGAACGTGAAGGAATCAACTGTGCCGATATTCTTTACCTTATGCGCGCTGTCGGCGTTAGCAGTGTTGGAAATATAGTCGTAGGTGTAATTGCCTTCACCTGCGTTAATCGTTACGGTTGTGCCGTATGCATAGGTGCCTTCGCCGACATTCGTAATGTCGTTGCCGTCAGCATCCTTAACAACCACTGTGTACTGCATCTTGGTGTTGAGGTCGCTCTGAACAGCAGCCCAAGCAGTGTCAACGGCGGTCTGGGCGTTATCCTTCAGACCGACGATATCGCCATAGTGCGGGAAGTTAACGGTTTCAAACGCCGCATTCTCAAGCGTTTCAATATCCGAATTCAGCTGATTGATGTCGTAAGCATCCGGGTCGTTGACGCCGCGTTGTGCTGCTTCGATGTAGGATTCGTAAGCGCCCTTATCAAAGGTCTGCTTAACAAGTGCGTCGGCTGCGGATTCAAGAGCGGCAGCCTCGGCAGCAATTGCAGCTGCATTTTCAAGCGGAACCTTGGTGCCGATGGGACCCGCATCGTAGTAAGCGGTCTGGATGTTAGACACAATACTTGCTGCCGTTCTGAGGTCGGAGGCAAGGTAGGTGTAATCGTCAAGAATGGAAATCAGTTCCACATACGCCTCAACAGCCGGGTCAATCAGAACGCCTGCTTCCACAAGATTGTCATAAGCAGTCTGGATTGCCTCTGCAGCAGCGGTCGCCGCTGACGGGTTGAGATAGAAGTACGGATTGTTGGTCGGAAGTGCTGTCATAATTGCTTCGGCAGCATCGATAGCATCAATCAGAGCCTGCCAGCTTTCCGCTGTCCAGTAGGTCGGGTCAGATAAGCCCTGAACATACTTTTCAGCAGACGGATACCAGTCAATTTTATCGCGAAGCGCCTGATATTCCGTGCCGTTCTGTGTTCCGGTTGCAGAGCCGGTAGCATTTGCCTTTGTCTGCAGCGTAGAAGCAACGGTAGCCGCGTTGCTCGGCGTTGCGGAAGCGATGCCGTTATAGCTGGTGAAATCGTCAAATGCCGCAAACACGTTCGCGAAGCCGCCTTCGTCATATTCGCCGGCAGCAAAGGCAGCCATCTGAGTAGACCAGTTTGCCTTGAAAGTATCAAGCGGAGTTTTGTAATCAATGATGGTAACTGTCGTTACGGGGCTCGAGGTGGAACCGAAATAGTGCGTACCTTCGGTATCAATTGCCGCCTTCGGCCACTTAGACATACCGTAGAAGTTAATCTTTACGGTCTTGATGCCGTTGGAGAAACCGGTGTTGCCGCCCTTGTACTGCATAAAGTTCCAGTATGCCCAGATGGTGGTGGAACGCTGTCCCTGCCAGGACGGGTTCTCGGAATAGTTATCGTCATCAGCTGCGTTATATGTAGCCTGGCTGTAACCATCCAGTGTACCGACTCTGTTGGAAGCAGGATTCTGCGCGTCAGACCAACGGAAAGCGTTATTTGCCTGATTGCTGGAGCTCCATGTGTCGTATGTATGACCGTTCCACTTCTGCGTCAGTTCAAAATCCTCATTATCATCAGGATTATAGTTGCTGTCATCATACTTGCTCGGATAAACAGCGTTCATCATACGTCTGTTACCGGTACCGATGGCAAGACCCATATTGTTGTGCCATGCCGTCATAACGGGAATACGGATAGCGCTGGAGCCGTCATACAGCGCAACAACGGAGGTCGGGGAGTTCACATACGCGTAAACGCCGCCGGGGGATGTACCCGTACCACCGAGCGAGCTGTAGCTCATCGTAGAGGTGCTTGCCGTATAGTTGCCGATAAGGCCGGAAACATATCTGGCATCGGATACAGCCGTGCTGTCGCTCTTCATCGTTACCGTACCGGTCGGGGTATACGGAGTGAACTCCTGTAAGCCCTGGATACCTGCACTGAGTGCTGCGGAGGCTTCACCGATGGCTTCGGAGGTGCCGTCGCCGTATTCATAAGCATCTACGGTAGCATGAAGCTTACAGTAAAGCTCATAAACTGGAAGAATGTTTTTGTAATATTTGCCCTGGCTGTTATTCAGAATCGCTTCAAAATCACCGAGAACGGTGGAAGCACCTTCGATGGACTGTGCCGCTTCGGGGTCCATCGTAACAGTAACATTGTCAAAGGCTGTAATTGACGCGTCGATCCAGTCTGCACAAGCCTGATAACCGTTGCTGCTTGTAAAGAAGGAGTTCGGGTCAGTGGAAGCGCTGTCGAGCGCAACGACTAACTGGCGCAGACCGCCTTCCTTATAATCGCCGACCTTATCCAGAGCGTGGTTATAAATACCGCCGACCTGACCGAGCTTGTCAAGAAGCTTTTTATAGTTGATTACCTTAACGGGAATCGTCATATCAAGCTCTTTGTTCTCACTGGTAGGAGTAGATACATAAGCGCCGTTCATACTGTGACTTTCATAGAATGTCATTCCATTGATAGTCGTCAGCGTAGCGGTAGGCGTGTTGTTATAAGTAAGGTAGTTCGAGAAGGAACGCACGGTGGATTCGTTATCAATTTCAACCGCGTCGTCATAACCGACTGCCGTAGAGCTGTTATAACCAATCTGATAATCTTTGGAGGTTGCCCAGACAAAGTTATCGTTATAGCCATACCAATAGTCCGTCAGCTGGAAGTCGCCGGATGTAACGCCGACATATCTCGGATGAAGATTGTATTCATCGTCCTTATCAATCGCGCCCATCATAACAGGAAGAACGGGCGTTGTTTTGCCGTCATACATCAGGACAGTATTTGTCGGATAATAGAACCAATAATAAGCCCCGTACTTAATAAGACCAACTCCCAAAGTATCCGTCTGGGAATGACCGCCCTGTGACTGATCGTAAGCAGTGTCGGAAGCGCCGTTTGCCCAAAGAATACCGGCGCCGCCGTCCGGCTGGTTCTCGCCGGAGCCGTAAGCAACCGTGCCGTTTGCCGCATAGCCGCTGAAATCGCCCATATTATTGGTAGCGCTTGTCAGTGCAGATGCCGCGCTCGAAATCTGCGCAGCCGTCGCATTCTCGTCAGCCTTTAAAGCCGCGGCAGCAACGTACGCATCGTACGCAGCGGTCATATTGGTGTAGAAATTACCGTCCATCTTTGCTTCATAGGCAGCCATAGCGTCGTCAAGCGCACTCGTATCTGCTGCCATTGCATTAAATGCAAAGAGGGGAAGGGATGTAGCGATTAACAGAGCCGAAAGCAAAACGGATATTAATCTCTTTGATAATTTTTTCATAAAATTACCTCCTGAGTTCTTAAGGGAATTCACAAAGTATTAACAAAAGAGCCGTAACTTTAAGAATGTTTTCCCTTATTTATTATTTTACAGTTGACATATTAACACATTCTTATACGAAATGCAATACCCTTTGTAAAAAATATTTGAAAAAATTTTTACAATTCGTTCATAAATGCTTTTTACAAATCGCAAATTTCGTAAGCGAATGTCTATTTACTGTTGTAATTCGCCCGTTAAGCGCCGGCAGACACCCTTAACTGGCAGAAAAAGCACATACAAAGAGTGAACAAACTATACAACGCGTATAATAGACAAAAGACTATTATGTAGATTATTAACACAATTTATTAATTTTTTATGAATTTTCTATTGATTTTTGTTTAAATTTATGATATTATGTGCGTGAACTACAGAATTATTTATACGGATGGTATAGTTGATTAACACTGTTAACTATTCTTGACGACTGCCGACCGTATGATAAAATCTATTATGGAGGTAATAGAAAATGAAAAGAATCACTAAGAAAGTTCTCGCCCTGCTTCTTTCAGCGCTGCTGATTGCGGCTTCCTTCCCGTTTACCGCTTTTGCGGCGACGGACGCGGAGGCAACCACGCTGAAGAATGCAATCACGGCATATGAGAACGCTATGGACGGTACTGTATACACCGATATGGGTTCGGTTTATACACTGTATCTGAACGCCGTAAAGGCATATGACCAGTACAAATACGGCGGCAACACAACCGTGGACCTTGCCACACCCGCTTCACAGCTGAGCGCCGCGACAACGGCGATGCAGTCACGCGTATTTGACGGTGTGGACAGCTCGATTACGGTCGGTCAGGTAACGACGGATGACTCAAACTACGATACTTCCGGGTGGTATAAGAACGTTCTGTGGGTAGAAACCAATTACAGCGCCAGCAGAAGTTCCCAGGATCAGGACTACCACGGCATCGCGCTGTATCAGCCGGGCATCACCCTGCTGTATGACGGCAAGACGGCGCCAACCGGCACGGTATTGATCCACGGCTACGGCCGCGGCGGTACGAATATTTTTGCTGCCAGCAAAACCAGAACGCTGCTTGCCGGTTTCCTGACAAATAACAACCTGTCCTTCACACAGCAGTGGAAGGGCAGCGCTTCCAACCTCGATATCAACTGGGCTATCGGTTCGGGTACCAGCGTTCTTCACGCCTGGAGCGCGCAGACGTCAAACGGATATACCTTCAGCACGGGGCAAACTTACAATTTAAGATCCGGCAGAACAAATAACAACTACCGTTTTGCGAACTTCTATACGTTCAGCGGCACGATGGATGCGAATACGCCGACGCTGGAAATTACGCCGGCAATTACCTGCTACGTCAACTCTGCTTCAACATGGAAAACGGATGACGCCGCGAATATTTCACTGACAGGTACAGCGATTCATGTCGTTAACTACAAGCGCTTAATTGATGCGGCGCGCAGCTCTTCCAACGCCAACAAGCTGATTCTCGGCTCCAACTATGACGAGGGCGGCGCGGCTTCTCTGCTTGCCGCTTACGACGCGCTGACCAGCCTGAACATCCACTCTTATTTCACCTCTTCCAACAACTACAGCGGCGCTGCCACGGCGATTACCAATGCGATTAACACATTGAACAGCGCCACGGCAACGGCTGATGGCTCCGGTTATGACAACCTGAGAGAGGCGATTGACAATAAGAAGGCTACCTACGACGCCGGCAACATCGGCTACACTGCCGATTCCTGGGCTGAATTTTCAGACGCCTATGAGGATGCACAGGCAATTTTCGCCAACATCGCTTCCTATAACGACAACAGCGGTGCACAGAGCGCAGCGGACAGACTGAACAACGCGCAGCTTGTTACGTTGGTTGAGAAGGTTGACGCAACCGACCTGGAACTGGCGATTGACGAAGCGCTCGTTGCCATTGCCAACAGCGGCATCTTTACCTCTGCTTCTTACAGTTCTTCCAATATTGCCGGTGTTGTATCGGCAGCGCAGACGGCAGTTTGGGGTGCGGTAGATAATTACAAAATCGACGCGAACAAGATTGATGACACTTCCGCCAACCAGGCAATTGTTGCCCAGCAGCTTGCCGCCGTTCAGAACGCAATTTATGCGCTGAGAATTAACACGGCTACCGCTGTTTCTTCCGCGGCAGGCTACTCTCTGCAGACCGCGATTCAGGAAGGACAGGGCTACA
>CALGGQ010000105.1 GCA_937915775.1 uncultured Clostridia bacterium
ATTCATTATATATTCTTGATTTAACGCTGCCGGACGGGAGCGGCTATGAAATCTGCAAGGCGGTAAAGCTGCAGGGCGATTATCCCGTCATTTTTCTGACGGCGTATGACGATGAGGTGAACGTGGTCATGGGCTTCGACCTCGGAGCAGACGATTATATCGCCAAGCCGTTTCGGTTAAAGGAGCTGCTGGCGCGCATCAAATCCGTTTTGCGCCGCTACAGCAAGGAAAGCACCGACGGAATCGTTATCCTGCAGAACGTCAAAATCAATATGAACGAGGCAAAGGTTTATAAAAACGGTGCGGAGGTCATTCTGACCGCGATGGAATACCGCCTGCTGCTGACGCTGCTAAACAACCGCGGCATCGTCTTAACCCGTAACAAGCTGCTGGAGGATTTGTGGGATATTGAGGGCGATTTTGTCAACGATAACACGCTGACGGTATACATCAAGCGCCTGCGCGATAAGATTGAGGACAATCCTGCCGAGCCTGTCATCATCAGGACAAAGAGAGGAATGGGATATTACATTGAAAAATAAAGAAGCGCTTATTCCCGTTATCATCGGGGCGGTTATCACGGTAATTTCAGCAGTTGTTTGCTTGTATTTAAACATCATAACGGGCATACTGTGCGTGTTGCTCGGCATCGTTCTGACGGTTATTTTTGCCGTTTATACGGCGAGACGCTACCGAGCCATCAGCGACCTGAACGATTATCTTTCGCTCGTGTGCAGCGGCAATTATGATTTAGCGCTTGAGGATAACACCGAGGGCGAGCTGTCTATTCTGCAAAACAATCTGCTGAAGGTTATCACCAAGTTGAAAACGCAAAATGAGGTCATTGCCAGTGACAAGCTGTATCTGGCGGATTCGCTTGCCGATATTTCGCACCAGCTCAAAACGCCGCTGACCTCGATGCTCGTCGCCTCCGAGCTGCTGGAAAAGGAGCAGGACGCGGAGAAGCGCAAGGCATTTACCGAGATGATTAATATGCAGTGCGAAAGAATGAGCTGGCTGATTCAGACGCTGCTGAAGCTCTCCAAGCTGGACGCAGGCACGATTGAGCTGAGCCGTAACGAGGTTGCCGTCAGCGAGGTGCTTGCCGAAAGCCTGGAGCCGTTTTGGCTTACGCTGGATTTGAAAAGCATCACGGTGGAGCAGCAGATAACGGACTTCACCTTTACGGGCGACAAGGGCTGGAGCGCGGAAGCCATCGGCAACATCATCAAAAACTGCATTGAACACACTGCCGACGGCGGCAGGCTTGAAATCGCAACAGACGAAACCACATTATTTGGGCGCATTCTTATCCGCGATAACGGCTGCGGTATTGCCGAAGAGGATTTGCCGCATATCTTTGAACGCTTCTATCACGGCAAAAATGCGTCGTCGGAAAGCGTCGGTATCGGTCTTGCGCTCTCAAAGGCAATTTTGAATAACGAAAACGCCGCCGTTTCCGTCAGGAGCGAGGAAAACGTCGGCACGGAATTTGAAATTAAGTTTTATAAATCCATTGTGTGACAGAATTGTCACAATACATTCACCTAAATGTAAGGTAGCTAAAGTATAGTAAGATTAAGGATTTACTATTCGGAGGCACTAAAATGAACATTATTAACAGGGTGACCTTAGCTCACTTAAAAATGAATAAGGGGCGCACGCTTATTACGCTGCTGGGCATTATCATTTCCGTTGCACTGATTACGGCGGTGATTACCGGCGGCGTCTCCTA
>CALGGQ010000106.1 GCA_937915775.1 uncultured Clostridia bacterium
ATCAAATATCATCATCAGCTTTGATTTCGGGTGCTTATTGGTAAACAGAATCATAAAGAAGGCAATGACCGCCATCAGCAGACACAGCACCATAAACAGCACTGCCAGCATCGTGTAGGTAATCGGTCCGCTATAGCCCTCATACGCCATATTCTGCAGATAAAGACCGCTGTTGCCGAAAAAGCCGGAAATCACGTCCAGCAGCGATTTGCCGCTCGTAAACAAGCCTAAGGTATCAATACCGATACTGCCCGCATCACTTTTCAGATAACCCCAGGGAACGATAAAGCCGATAATCGGAATAAACGAAAGAATAATCCTGAGAATTCTCAGCTTCGTTCCCCACACGGAATAGGCAAACATATTCAGCGTGCGGTAAAACGCGGCAAATTTCAGCTCGGATAAGGCGTTGTCCTCCTCCAGCCTCGCTTCCCAGTTAAAATTCGGGATGCTCACGCCGCAGTTCTTACACTCCGCCTTGACATCGTACCATTTGAGCGTTCTGCCGCAATTAGGACATTTACTTGCCATGAATTGCACCTCGCAAATAAACATTAATCAAAATCATTTTATCCTGTTTTACACCCTTTGTCAATATGAATGTGGCGTAATTAAAATTAAAAAAATTTTATGGAGAAAAAGTGTTGATTTCAAAAGTGACGTATGCTAAGATATTGTTAATAATTTATCATTATAAAGCAATAAAGACAATGATTTTGCTTTAAATATGGAAATGAGGGAGAGTTTTGGCAGATACTGTAACGGTTGACGAGCTCACTGCCGAAGAGCAGGCGGAGCTTGACAAGCTTGCCTATACCAAAAAGAATTACTTGACCCCGAAGGAAATCGCCGCCTATGTGCTGGTGAACTTCGGTCAGAAAAACCTCAGTCAGTTTGTATCGGCTTTCAAGGAATTCTTTATGATTCAGTTCCTGAAGCTCAATACCACTGCCTACGCCAACATCAACCTGTTCGCTTCCATCTACGATGCCGTTGACGACACCATCTCCGGTCTGATTATTGACCGAACGAGAACGCGATGGGGACGAGTCAGACCGTTCTTTATCATTCCCCTGCCCCTGTGGCTTATCGGCGGCTATATGATGTTTACCGCGCCCGACGGCTTTACAAGAACCGATAAAATCATCTGGGCAACGGTTGCTATCATTATTTACGGTCTCGGCATGAGTTACTTCGGCGCATGGGGACTGATGATTTACAATATCACGCCCAACACCAATGAGCGTAACAATCTGATTACGACGACGAAGTTCTTTGAGCTGTTCGGCACCTGGCTGCCGTCGCTCGTGCCCGTGCTTGTTACCCTCCTGCCGAAAATCAGTCCGCGCTTTACGATGAAAGGCGTATACAGCGGCTTTGCCTACTTTATGCTGATACTTGCCGCCGCCTTTGCCGTCTTCGGCTTCTTCAATATGCGCGAGCGTGTGCCGCTGATGAGCCGTGAGGAAATGAACGAAACCTCGGTACTGGAATCCATCAAAAACATTTTCTCCAACCGTCCGCTATTCGTCACGATTATGGCGGAGTTCTTCAATAACTTCAAGGCAGTCGGCGGTTCCTCCGAGCAGTATTTCTGGCTGAATAACACCGGCTCGCTGCTCAACCAGACCATCTGCGGTCTGTTTACAGGTATTCCGAACTATGTGATGGTGCCGATTGCAGCAAAAATGGTGAAAAAGCTCGGCGCCAGACTGACGGCAATCATTGCCGGTGTATTCGGTTTCGTTGCCTATATGAGCCTGTTCTTCATCGGCTATCACCCATTCGGTCAGAACTTTGCGCACCACAAGATTGCCAACCTGGCGTTCGTTATCTTCGGGCTGACCATCTGCGGTCTGCCGAATAAGATTATTCAGGTTGCCAACCCGATTCTGACGGCAGAAGCACTGGACTGGATGGAATGGAAGCACGGCATGAGAAACGAGGCGCTCGTTACCACTGTGCAGGGCTATTTCATCAAACTCGCCACTTCGGTAACCGGCTGGCTGTCCGGTATGGTGCTGACCTGGATTAACTACGTTCCGCTGACGGATTCGCTCGGCAACGCTGTTCCGCAGACCGACCCCGGTATGCTCAAGGGTATCTGGGCGGTGTTCTGTATCCTGCCTGCACTGGCAAGAGGACTTTACGGCGTATCGTTCATTCTCTATCCGATTCACGGCAAGCTGCAGCAGCAGATGATTGTAGAGCTGGCGGACATCCGCGCCGACCGTCTGAAGGAGCAGGAAAAAATCAACGCTGCGCAGGCTGAAAAGGGCATCGGCAGC
>CALGGQ010000107.1 GCA_937915775.1 uncultured Clostridia bacterium
AGCAGCTGGAAATCTCAAGGCCGCGGAAGCAGGAGTTCCTCAATGCGCTGCACAACTACTATTTTTCCGGGGAAAGGAGATGACCGGAATTGGAAGCTCTGCATCGTGATCTGATCGGGAATCTTGTCATGTTTATCAGCCTGTGGATTTCCGCTCGCAAAACGCCGAGGCGCCGGCTGTTCTGGCAGCGCCTGCTCCTGGGCGCTGCGGTTTTCTCCATCCTGCGCTATGTCTACTTTACGCACATCACGCCTCTGCTCACGGTGAATTTGCGGCAGCTGCCGCAAATGGCGGGTTTCACCTGCTTTATTCCGCTTCTTGCCCTCGTGGCCATGTCAAGCTGGGAGATGGATTTCTGGGGCGCGCTCTGCTGCAGTTCTTCCGCCTACTGCATTCAACACATCGTCAACAAGTCCTACAGCCTGGTCCGTGCGTCCTTTCTGTCAGAGGCAGCCTTTGAGCACTACCTGGCTTATCTCGGCCTGTGCGCGGCAGCGCTTCTGGTATACTGGCTGGCGGTGAGGACACAGCGTGCGTACCGCGTCCGGGTGGACAACAAACTGCTGCTGATCCTGTCCGTCCTGTGCGCCATCGTCTCTTTCGTCGTCGGCATCATCTTCCTGGTGATTCAAATAGGCGGCTCGGGCGGTACCTTCCCGATTGACGTAACGCCGCAGTTTTTCCAAACACTGAATCCGTATATGCCGTTTACCTTTGTCATTAATGCTATGCGCGAATGCGTCTGCGGCACCTATGCCAACGATTACTGGCTTGACCTGCTGAAGCTGTGCATTTATATCGGCGTCGGCTTAATCATCGGTCTCGGCGTGAAGTTTTTAGTAAAAAAGCCCATTCGTTTCTTTGAGAAAAAAGTGGAAAAAACAGGACTGTTTTAAGAATATGATAAAAGGAGCAGTGACTCTTGTGTCACTGCTCCTTTCCGTTAAATCGCTCACTCGTTGGCATAGATGGTGAGCTGATGGTTGTCATCGCACAGGGCGAGGAAAACCTCCTTTTCGCTGCCAAAGCCCTGCGCCTTCAGTTCCCTTCTCAGCCAGATGATATCCAGCCCCATACGCTGCAGATTTTCTGACAGGACACTGCCGTCCATAATGACCTCGGTACTAATTGTTTCCTGCTGCGGCGCAAGGTGCATATCCTCAGGATTCAGCGGTCGCTTGGCGCTGACGGGCAGGATGGATAGCTGGCCGTTATATTCAAAGATGACCGTCTGAATATCGCTTAAATTAAAATAGCCCTCCTGCCGGCACATCAGCAGAAATTCGCTCAGCTCGAGCTTCGCCTGTTTCAGATTTTTACGGTAGAGCTTGCCGCCGTTCATTAAAATCGTGGGCGTTCCGTTGATATATTTTCGCGATTTCGGGAACTTGCGGGTAATCACGCTCAGCACAATCGTCACACCGCCGAACACCGCAAGCGCTATCATCGGCTTCCACCACGGGTCCTCCAGCGTGGTGGCGATTTCCGCAGCGATAGAGCCGATGGTGATGCCTGTAATATAATCAAAAAACTCGAGCTGCGCGACCTGCTTGTGGCCGATGATTTTGGCAATCAGAAATAATTCCGCTGCCGAAAACAGTGCCGCCAGCACAACCTTTAAAATTTCCATTCTATCCCTCCTGCCTTTAGCGTTCCCGAACAACGCAAAAATAATCAAAAGCATTACGGTGGATAGTATTGAAATATTACTAATCCCTGTTATAATAAGCAGTAAGACTGCATTAGTTTAAGCAGAGCAGTTACGATGAAAAAGAAGGAACCGGAAAGCAATGAAACTCAACCAACTGGCAATTGGAGAGGCGGCGGTGATTGAAGCCGTCGGCGGCGAGGGTGCGCTCAGGCAGCACTTTCTGGATATGGGCGTGATTCCCGGCGCGGAAATAACGCTGATTAAGTACGCGCCGATGGGAGACCCCGTGGAATTCCGCATTCACGGCTACGAGCTGACGCTGCGTCTGGCTGATGCGGAAAAAATCAGCGTAAAGAAAATATCCGCCCGTCAGCGTGAGGACGAGCAGAGCCGCCATCTTGCCAAGGAGCACCCCGGGCTCGGTGAGGGCGGACGATACCACACGAAGGCAGACGAGCATCCGCTGCCGGACGGCACCACGCTCACCTTTGCACTTGCCGGAAACCAGAACAGCGGCAAAACAACGCTGTTCAATCAGCTGACCGGCTCGAACCAGCACGTCGGCAATTTCCCCGGCGTGACGGTGGACCGCAAAAGCGGCGCCATTAAGGGTTATTCAAACACGGAAATCGTCGATTTGCCGGGCATCTATTCCCTTTCTCCCTACACAAGCGAGGAAATTGTCTCGCGGAAGTATATTCTCGATGAAAAGCCGACGGGCATTATTGATATTGTTGACGCGACAAACATTGAACGCAACCTCTATCTTACGATGCAGCTAATGGAGCTGGAGACGCCGATGGTGCTTGCGCTCAATATGATGGATGAGGTCAGGGGCAACGGCGGCTCAGTGCGCATTAATGAGATGGAGGAGCTGCTCGGTATTCCCGTGGTGGCGATTTCCGCCTCCAAAAACGAAGGCATTGAGGAGCTTGTCAGCCACGCCTTACATATTGCCAAATACCAGGAAAAGCCGCTGCGCAACGACTTTTGCGATGTGAACGACCACAACGGCGCCGTTCACCGCTGTCTGCACGGCATTATGCACTTAATTGAGGACCACGCCAAGGCGGCGCAGATACCCGTTCGCTTTGCCGCAACCAAGCTCGTGGAGGGCGACGAGCGCATCCGGACAGCGCTGAAGCTGGACGCTAACGAAACAGAGTTCGTGGAGCACATCATCACGCAGATGGAGGAGGAGCGCGGGCTTGACCGTGCCGCCGCTATTGCGGATATGCGGTTTTCCTTTATCAAGCGGCTGACGGCAGAGTGCGTCGTGAAGCCCAAGGACAGCAGAGAGCGCCAAAGAAGCGAAAAAATCGACCGTATTCTGACCGGCAGATTCACCGCCATTCCGTCATTTATTGTGATTATCGCGCTGATTTTCTGGCTCACCTTCGGTGTCATCGGCAAGGTGCTGCAGGATTTACTCGAGCAGGGCATCGACAGCCTGACCGGCATAGTGGATAACGTGCTGACGCTGTGGCACACCAATGAAGTGGTGCATTCGCTGATTACGGACGGTATTTTTAACGGCGTCGGCAGCGTGCTGAGCTTTTTGCCGATTATCGTGACGCTGTTCTTTTTCCTGTCGCTGCTGGAGGACACGGGCTATATGGCGCGCGTTGCCTTTGTAATGGATAAGCTGCTGCGCAAAATCGGGCTTTCCGGACGCAGCATTGTGCCGATGCTGGTCGGCTTCGGCTGCTCTGTACCGGGCGTGATGAGCTGCCGCACGCTGCCGTCCGAGCGTGACAGAAAAATGACCATTATGCTCATTCCGTTTATGAGCTGCACGGCAAAGCTGCCGATATACGCGCTGTTTTCCTCTGCGTTTTTCCCCGATTACGCAGCGCTTGTGATGATTGGGCTGTATTTTACCGGCATTCTCGTGGGCGTGCTGACAGCGCTGATTTCCAAAAACACCTCGTTCAAGGGCGAGGCAGTGCCGTTCGTTATGGAACTGCCGAACTACCGGATGCCGAGCGCCAAAAACATTTTGCAGCTGCTGTGGGAAAAATCCAAGGATTTTATCACAAGAGCGTTTACCGTCATTTTCCTGGCAACGATTGTTATCTGGTTTTTGAGAACGTTTAACTTCCATCTGGAGATGGTGGAAAACTCCAAGGACAGCATTCTGGCGGTCATTGCGGGCTGGATTACACCGGTTTTTGCACCGCTCGGCTTTGCCGACTGGCGCACAACGACGGCGCTGATTACCGGCTTTCTTGCCAAGGAGAGCGTCGTTTCCACCCTGTCGATTCTGTTTGGCGGCACGGCGGGCATTACCGCTGCGCTGACCGCGCGTTCGGCAGCGTCCTTCCTTGTTTTCTGCCTGCTGTATACGCCGTGCGTGGCGGCCGTCGCCTCCATTAAGCGCGAGCTCGGCAGAAAATGGGCAGCCGGTATTGTCCTGCTGCAGTGCGGCATCGCGTGGCTTTGCGCCGGTGCAGTTTACCTCCTCGGCTCCGTAATCGGTTTGTAGAATCGGAAGTGATGTCATTGACAAAATTAATTATTAATAAAATACAGAAGCTGCCTGCTGAGAAGCAGCACACGCAGTACGGCGTGGTCAGCGGCATTATCGGCATCAGCTGCAACCTGCTGCTGTGCATACTGAAATTCGTGCTCGGCGCGCTGACCGGTGCGGTTTCCGTGACGGCAGACGCCGTGAACAACCTGTCCGACGCGGCGGTGAACATTGTGACGATTGCGGGTGCCAAGCTGGCGGAAAAGCCGGTAGACAAGGAGCACCCGTTCGGTCACGGCAGAGCGGAATACATCTCGGCGCTGCTCGTCGCACTCTCCGTCTTTTTAATGAGCTTTGAGCTCGGCAAAAGCGCCGTCGGCAAAATCCTGCATCCCGAAGCAGTGCAGTTCAGCCCGGTGTATCTCATCGTTCTCGCGATCGCTATCGGTATCAAGCTGTGGATGGCATATATCAACCGCAGGCTGTACACGGCAAGCGGCAATCTGAACTTAAAAGCTGTGATGAGAGATAGCCTGAACGACTGCCTTGCTACCGCGGCAACGGCGGCGGCGCTGGTGCTGTCCGGCGTATTTCACATACGGTGGGCTGACGGCGTTATCGGGCTGGCGGTGGCGGTTTTCGTCTGCTGCTCCGGCATATCCATCGTGAAGGAAATCCTCGGTCCCCTGCTCGGGCAGGCGCCGCCAAAGGAGCTGACCGACCGGATTTATGACATCATTTTGCAAAATGAAATGGTGCTCGGCGTACACGATTTGATTGTGCACTATTACGGACCGCACCGCGTGATTGCCTCCGCGCACGCCGAGGTGCCGTGCGACGTGGCGTTAACGACCGTGCATGAGGTGATTGACAGCGCGGAGCAGGCAGTGGAGCATGAGCTCGGCGTCAGCATTTGCCTGCACGTTGACCCCGTTGATGCCGATGACGGCGAGCGGGATAAGTACAAAACGCTCACGGAAATTCTGCTGGGGGAATATAACAGCACCTTTACCTTTCACGATTTTAGGCTGAGGAGCAAAAACGGCAAAAAATGCCTCTCCTTCGACCTGGTAATTCCGTTTGATGACGACGGCAACAAGGAACAGATTCTGCGGGATATTGAGGCAATTTATCAAAAACAGCTGCCCGAAACCGAGCTGCATATCAATATGGAACACTCTTACATTTAGACAGAAAAAGCGCTTCAGAGAGGCATCTCTGAAGCGCTTTTCATATTCTGTTAAACGGCTACGATATTCACGAGCTTGCCGGGAACATAGATTTCCTTTTTAATCGTTTTACCGTTGATTAATTCGGCAATCTTTTCGTCCGCTTTAGCAGCGGCAATAACCTCATCCTTTGGCATATCCACCGGAATGGTCATTCTTGAGCGAACCTTGCCCATCACCTGCAGTACGATTTCCACCGTGTTAACCACGGTTTTCGCTTCGTCAAAGGTCGGCCACTGTGCCTCATTGAGCATACCGCCGAAATGCATATTCTCCCAGATTTCCTCGGTGACGTGCGGAGCAAACGGATTGACAATCAGCAGCAAATCGCGCAGCTCGGCACGGTTGATGGTGCCGACCTCGTAAATCTTATTGAGCAGCGTCATCACAGCGGCAATCGCGGTGTTGAACTTCATCGCTTCAATATCCTCGGTAACCTTCTTGATGGTCTTGTGCATAGCGCTCATCAGCGCGTCGGAGTATTCCTCGCCGTCCTTGACCATCTCCTGCAGCTTCCACAGTCTGTCAATAAAGCGCTTGCAGCCCTTCACGCTGCTTTCGCTCCACGGAGCCGCCTGCTCATAGTCGCCCATAAACAGCACATAAGTACGCAGCACGTCGGCGCCGTATACGTCAACCACCTCGTTCGGGTCAATGACATTGCCGCGGGACTTGCTCATCTTCACACCGTCGGGACCTAAAATCAAGCCCTGTGCGGTCCGCTTGAGATACGGCTCCTTAAACGGTACTGCGCCGATATCATACAGGAAGCGGTGCCAGAAACGGGAGTAAATCATATGACGGGTAACGTGCTCCATACCACCGTTATACCAGTCAACAGGACCCCAGTATCTGAGCTTATCCATATCGGCAAGCGCCTTGTCGTTATGCGGGTCGATATAGCGCAGGAAATACCAGCTGGAGCCTGCCCACTGCGGCATGGTATCCGTTTCACGCTTCGCATCGCCGCCGCACTTCGGGCACTTGCAGTTGACAAAGGAATCAATCTTGGCAAGCGGGCTTTCGCCGTCCTGACCGGGCTCAAAGTTCTCGACCTCCGGCAGACGCAGCGGCAGCTCGTCATACGGCACGGCAACCAGACCGCAGTGCGGGCAGTGCACAATCGGAATCGGCTCGCCCCAGTAACGCTGACGGTTGAACGCCCAGTCCTTCATCTTGTACTGCACGCCGCCTTCGCCGATGCCCTTTTCCTGCAGGAAGTCAATCATCTTGGCGATGGAATCCTTCTTATTGTCCAGCCCGTTCAGGAAGCCGGAATTCACCATCTCGCCGTCGCCGGTATAGGCTTCCACGCTGATGTCGCCGCCCTTGATGACCTCGATGATATCAATGCCGAACTTCTTCGCAAACTCATAGTCGCGCTGGTCGTGCGCCGGCACCGCCATAATCGCGCCGGTACCGTAGCCCATCATTACATAGTCGGAAATGTAAATCGGGATATCCTTGCCATTGACGGGATTCTTCGCGGTAATGCCGTCCAATCTGACGCCAGTCTTGTCCTTGACGAGCTGTGTACGCTCGAATTCGGTTTTCTTGGCGCACTCCTTGCGGTAATCCTCCACGGCGTCCATATTGGCAATCTGCGCCGCATACTTGTCAATCAGCGGATGCTCGGGCGCGATAACCATAAAGGTGACGCCGAACAGCGTATCGGGACGGGTAGTATAAATACGCAGTTCCTCGGGTACCTCGTTAATGGCAAAGTTCACGAACGCGCCGCGGGATTTGCCGATCCAGTTAATCTGCTGGAGCTTGACGTTCGGAAGATAGTCAACCTCCTCCAGCCCTTCGAGCAGCTTATCGGCATATTCGGTGATGCGCAGGTACCAGACGTCCTTCGATTTCTGCACCACATCGCTGTGGCAGATATCGCACTTGCCACCCTGGGAATCCTCGTTAGAGAGGACAACCTTACAAGACGGGCAGTAGTTAACAAGCGTCTTATCACGGAACGCCAGCCCGTGCTCAAACATCTTGAGGAAAATCCACTGCGTCCACTTGTAATAATTCTCATCGGTCGTATCAATCACACGCTCCCAGTCAAAGGAGAAGCCGACTCTTTTGAGCTGTGAGGTGAATTTTTCGATATTCATATCCGTGACCTTACGCGGATGAATGCCGGTTTTTATCGCGTAGTTTTCCGTCGGCAGACCGTAAGCGTCAAAGCCAATCGGGAACAGCACGTTATAGCCCTGCAGCCGTCTTTTGCGAGAGACGACCTCCAGACCGGAATATGCCTTGATATGACCGACGTGCATACCGGCACCCGACGGATACGGGAATTCCACCAGCGCGTAAAACTTTTCCTTATCGGAATTGTCAACGGCGCGGAAGGTGCCGTTTTCCTCCCACTTCTTCTGCCATTTTGCTTCGATTTCTTTAAAGTTATAGTCCATCTGTATTTCCTCCGAAATCAGTTTGTTCAACCTAACATTTTATTCCTTCACGAGCCATTCGTCAATATCTATTTTCTCGCCGTCCTCCCACAGACGCTCAATCTGATAGAAATCTCTGCCCTTGTTCAGCAGCACGTGAATGACCACGCCCGTGTAGTCCAGGCAAATCCATTCGCTCGTTCTGCCCTCGATATGATGCGGCTCGATGCCCTGCTCCGAGAGCTTGAATTCAATCTCATCGGCTATCGCCTTGAGCTGCGTATTGGAGGTGGCGGTGGCAATGACAAAATAATCTGTCAGAATCGTGATATCGCCGACCTTAATGACCTCAATATCCACACCGCGCTTGCTGTCAATTGCCTTGACGGCTGTTTTGACGATTTCAAGATAGTTTTCCATAAAAATCCTTTCACTGCGGATTTGCGCCATCGCTGCCGCCTGCCGCATTTATTTTATTTAACACCCAGTTATAGCAATGAAGCGTATCAGGGTGTAATACTCTGTTTTCTTTGACCACCGAGGTAATCGTATACCGAAGCGAATACAGCATGCCCGCATACAGGCTTTCCTCGGTTTTCTGACGCATTACGTCTACATCGGGGTAATTTCTGTCCGCCGAGGTAAAATCGGCAAGATAGATAATCATTTCAAACACGGTCATCTCCGCGTGCCCCGTTGTATGATAGCGGATACCGCTGATGATTTCCTCATCGTCGATACCGAGCACCGCCTTCACATAGGCAGCGCCGCTCATCTGGTGAAACACCCGATGGTTTGCTTTTTCTACCGCTGTCAGCGGTTGCCCGTTTTCCTCAATCAGCCGTATCTGCTCCTCATTCGGCAGTTCCTTCGTAATATCGTGCAGAATGCCGGCAAGATACGCCTTTTCGGCGTTTTCGCCGTGACGCAAGGCAAGCGCTTTTGCCTGCTCGGCAACGCACATACTGTGGTGAAAACGGTACGGTGACAGCGTATGATGAATCAACTCAATATAGTATTCTGTACTTTTCATCGTGCTGTCCGCCGCTTATTTACCGCGCTTCGGGCGGTCATATTTTGCGTAGGGGTTCTTTGCCTCTTTTTCCTTCTGGCGCTGGCGCAGTCCCTTAATTTTAACCTTTTTCCTGGCGGTGGCTTTTGCCGTGCCGCTGCCGCGCTGCTTCTTCTTTGCCATCATCCGCGCTTCGTCCGCCTCGCGGTACAGCACGATGACACCGCCGATGACCTGAATCACCTCCGCCTGCGTGGCGGCGGCAACCTTGTCGGCAAATGCGCGCGGTGCTTCGGGTGCCGTTTCCAGATGCACGCGGATTTTAATCAGTTCTCTCGTATCCAGCGCGTCGTCAATCTGGGCAATCAGGTTATCGCTGATGCCCTCCTTGCCGATCTGAATAATCGGCTCCAGCGGGTTGGCTTTGGCGCGCAGCGCTGCTCTTTCTTTAGAAGTCATAATTGTTTCTCCAGTTCGTTTGTTAATGCACGCAAAGCGTTGCCTCTGTGCGATATGGCGTCCTTTTCCTCGGCGGTATATCTGCCGAAGGCGCGCCCGTTCACAATAAACAGCGGGTCGTAGCCAAAGCCCTCGCTGCCGTCACGCTCAAAGCCGATATGCCCGTGGCATTCACCCCTGACGGTCATTTCTCTGCCGTCGGGGAACACGCAGCAGATGGCGCAGACGTAGTACGCCGTGCGCTGCTCCATCGGTACGCCGATGAGCTTTTCCAACAGCAAATCATTATTCGCCTCATCATTACCGTGGCCGCCCGAAAAGCGCGCGGAATAAATCCCCGGCGCGCCGTCAAGATAATCGACGCACAGCCCGCTGTCATCGGCAATCGCCGGCATATGCATCTCTTTACAGGCATGACGGGCTTTGATAGCGGCGTTTTCCTCAAAGGTGGCGCCGTTTTCCTCCACGTCCTCCAGCTCCTTGCCGAGCATTTTCGCCGTGACGACGTTGATGCCGAGCGGCGCTAAAATCCGCTGCATTTCCGCGAGCTTTTTCTGATTATTGGAAGCCAGTATAAAATCCATTTATTCCTCCACACCCGATATGAAATCGCTGAAATCTTCGTTGGACGGTTTGATATCAAACAGGGCGGAGGCAAACGCATCCGCATCAAACGGCTGCAAATCGTCAATCTGCTCGCCGACGCCGACAAACTTCACGGGCACATCCAGCTCGTTATTGATTGCCAGCACGACGCCGCCTCTTGCCGTACCGTCCAGCTTGGTGAGGATAATACCGGTGATGCCGGCGGCCTCCTTAAAGTCCTTTGCCTGATTGACAGCGTTCTGACCGGTGGTAGCATCCAGCACCAGCAGGGTTTCCCTGGAGGCATCCGGCAGCTCGCGGTCAATCACACGGCTGATTTTGTTCAACTCATCCATCAGATTTTTCTTATTGTGCAGTCTGCCCGCGGTATCAATGATAATCACGTCGCTGCCGCGCGCCTTACCTGCCTGAATGGTATCGTAAACAACGGCGGCAGGGTCGCTGCCCTCGCCGTGCTTAATCAGCGGCACCTGCGCTCTGTCCGCCCAGACCTGCAGCTGCTCAATAGCGGCGGCACGAAACGTATCGGCAGCGCCGAGAATGACGCTCCTGCCCATATTTTTCAGGCGCAGCGCGAGCTTGCCGATGGTGGTGGTTTTGCCGACGCCGTTGACGCCGATGACCAGAATAATCGACGGCTTTGTTCTAATTTTGAGATAGGAGCCGCCCCAGACAACGCCGGCGACGATATCCTTCATCGTTTCGCGCACCTCGGACACGGAGGTAATTTTATCGTTTTCAATTTTCGCCTTTAAATCGCGGATGATACGCTCGGCGGTCGGCATACCGACATCGCCCATAATCAGGATTTCCTCCAGCTCGTCGTACAGCTCGTCCGTGATTTCCTCGTAGGATTCAATCACCTCGTCCATCTGAGCGGTGATACCCTCATCGCGCGTTTTCTTTAAGCCTTTTCTGAATTTATCAAATAATCCCATTTGGGTCTCCCTTCGGCAGATATCAACTATCAGCCACCATATTTCTGCTAACCGCTAACTACTTACTACTAACTACTTTATTCCAGTCCCATCTTTTCGGCGAGCTCGGCACTCTGCAGCTCAAGGAGCTTTGACACACCCTTTTCCTGCATTGTAACGCCGTACAGCACGTCCGCTTCCTCCATCGTACCGCGGCGGTGCGTAATGGAGATGAACTGGGTTTTATCCGTCATCTTGCGCATATACTTGGCAAAGCGCTCCACGTTGACATCATCGAGCGCCGCCTCGACCTCGTCATAAATACAGAACGGGGACGGGGTGACCTTCAGCACGCTGAACAGCAGCGCCATAGCGGCAAGCGACTTTTCACCGCCGGAGAACAGATTGATATTCTGCACGGATTTTCCGGGCGGCTGAATTTTGATTTCAATCGGCGATTCCAGGCAGTCATCCGGATTTTCAAGAATCAGCTCGCCGCGTCCGCCGCCGAAGAAATCGGCAAAGCAGAGCTTGAACTGCTCGTTAATGCGGTTGAACTGCGCCAGGAATTTTTCGCTCATCGACGCGGTTAAATCGGCAATGATATTCTGCAGCTCCGCCTTGGACGCTTCAATATCGCCGATTTGCTCCTTGAGGAATTCGTACCGCTCGGATACCTCCTTATATTCCTCAATCGAGCCGACGTTGATAGAGCCGAGCTTGCGGATTGCCTGCTTGATTTCGGTCAGACGGCGCTTTGCTTCCGTCATATTGTCAATGACGATATTCAGCTCCTCCGCCTGTGCCTTGGTCAGCTCATACTGCTCAAAGAGCATATTGATGAGCTCCTCGTATTCGCGCTCCATCCCGTTTTTGCGCTCCTCAAGCCTTACCAGCTCGGCGGAGAGCTTTTCACGGTCATAGGTCTTTTCTTTTGAGGCAGCGTTCATTTCGGTGATGCTCTTATCCAGCTGATTGCGCACCTCTATGAGCGCCTTAATGCTTGCGTCCGTTTCAGCGGATTTGGCACGGAAGCCGTCCGCCTCCTGCTTTGCCGCTTCGATAGAGGTCAGCAGCGCCGCGTTTTGCTGCTCAATCAGCGCGATTTCATCGTTGATGGAGCTCACGCGGTCGGATTGGGTGCTGCGGCGCAGCTCCAGCTCTTCAATCGAGCGTTTCGCCGCCTCGGTATCCTTGGCAAGCGTAACAAGCGCAAGGTTGATTTCCTCGTTTCGCTGACGGATTGCCTCACGCTGCGTGCTCAGCTGTGCAGCGCCGTCCGAAATGGTATTCAGTGCCGCTTCGGCAGTATCAATTTCCGCCTGCAAGCGCACGGCTTCGGCGTTCGCCGTTTTCTCCGCCTCGGCAAAAAGCAGGATTCTGCCCTCGGCGTTCTCCTGTTCCCGACGCATCGCCGCCATCTGGTCGGCAACGGATTTCATCTTATCGGCGATAATGCGGTCATCACCCTCGGCACGGATGAATTCCTCTTTTGCGTTACGGAGGTCGGCGTCAGCGCCCTGGTAATCGGCAGTCGCCTTGCTGGCTTTCTCCGTCGCATTTTTATATGCCTGCGCCGCTTCTTCTACTTTTACGGAGAGCGCCTGCGCTTCTTTATTCAGTTCTTCAATGAGGTTCGCACGGGAGAGAATGCCCGCTCCCTTGGTACGCGAACCGCCTGTCATCGAGCCGCCCGGGTTCATCACCTGACCGTCCAGCGTGACAATCTTATATCGGTTCTTGTAGCGCTTAGCAATGCCGATGGCGCAGTCGATATCCTCCGCAATCATTACCCTGCCGAGCAGATAGGAAACAATGTCCTTATACTGCGCGTCGCACTCCACGAGATTTGCCGCGATATCCACAAAGCCGAAATTATCGTCAAGGTCGCTCTCCTCCATCACACGCGGACAGATAGCGGCAATCGGCAGGAAGGTTGCCCTGCCCTGGTTATTCTGCTTTAAGAAATTGATGGCGCGCTTGGCGTCGCTTTCCGTATCGGTAACGATGTTCTGCATCGCTGCGCCGAGCGCCACCTCCAGCGCAACGGAATATTCCTCGTCCACGCTGATGAGCTGCGAGAGCGTACCGTGAATGCCGGACAGCGCCTTGGCTTCGCTCTGCTTCATCACGGCTTTGACAGCACCGGAGAAGCCCTCCATGCTCTTTTCGAGGTCAGACAGCATTTTCGCTCTCGACTGCTTTTCCTGCAGCGAGGCATTCACCTTGTCCAGCTCGTCGCGCAGCTTTTCGGCTTTGGCAGTTTTGTTTTCCACCTTTAGGCGATAGCCGTCCATCGCGTTTTCATATTCGGCAATTCTGTCCTGCAGGAAAGCAAGATTTTCCTCGCTCTCCGTTTTTTGTGCCTGTGCTGCTTCCAGTTCCTTTTCAAAGGCTGCCAGCGTTTCATCCACCGTGCTTTGACGGGCTTTGATTTCCTCAATGGAAGACAGCGCCTGCGACGCCTTGATGCGGTATTCCGACAGCTGATAGGTCAGCTCGGAAATCTGATGCGCAAGCTCGCTGCTTTTCAGTGAATTCTGCTCATCGTCAAGCTGCAGACTTTCCAGCTCCTTCATTACGCCCTGCAGTTCGCCTCTTTTGGCTTCCAGACGGGTTTCGTTCTCCGCGATAAAGGCGGTGCGCTCATCCATCTGCTCCTGCAGCGTTGCGCTCGAATCATCCGTATCGGCGATATCATTTTTCAGGCGGGCAATCGTTTCATGATGATGCGTCAGCTGGGCATTCAGAATGTCAATTTCACCGTTTTTGTGAATGGCGGCTTCATCGTAGCCGACCATCGTGGCGCGCAGCTCGTCAATCTTAATATTGGTTTCGGCAACCTTTTGGGAAATATTCTCGATTTCCTGCTCGAGCTGCTCTATCTCGTTATTACAGATTTCATACGATGCATCAGCGGCTTCCAAGCGGTGCTTCTGCTCGCGCAGGTCACTGGTGAAGCGGTTAATTTTTGCCAGCCACACGCCGATTTCCAGCGTTTTCTTTTCATCTGCGAGCGCCAGAAATTCCTTTGCCTTTTCGCTCTGCTTTTTCAGCGGACCGACGCGGCTTTCCAGCTCGCCGAGAATATCCAGCAGGCGGACAAGGTTTTCCTGCGCCTGCTCCAGACGGCGCTCGGCATCACGTCTTTTATGACGGAAACGGGAAATACCTGCCGCTTCCTCAAACAGCTCGCGCCTGTCCTCATTTTTAGCAGAGATAATCGAGTCAATTTTACCCTGACCGACCATCGAATAGCCGTCCGCGCCGAGACCGGTATCCATAAACAGCTCGTGCACATCGCGGCGGCGCACCTGCTCGCCGTCAATCTTATACTCACTCTCACCCGAGCGGTAATAACGGCGGGAGACGGTGACAACCTCGCCCTTATCGCGCAGCGTGCCGTCGGCATTATCCAGCGTCAGCACCACCTGAGCAAAGCCGAGCGGCTTACGGCTGGAGGTACCGCCGAAAATAACGTCCTCTGTCTTGGAGCCGCGCAGCGATTTCATACTCGTTTCACCGAGCACCCAGCGCACGGCGTCGGAAATATTACTCTTGCCCGAGCCGTTCGGACCGACAACGGCGGTGATACCCTTGCCGAAATTCAGTTCTGTTTTATCAGGGAAGGATTTGAAGCCCTGCATTTCAAGTGTTCTAAGCAGCATAATTATCTTCTCACTATTTTTAATTTGTCCTCTGCCACCTTATCGCTGACAGTGTACTGTATATGATAACCTTCCTCCATCAGGAAGTAAACATTTCTCTTTTGGTTACCCTTTAACTTTGAAACCGTTTTAGGGTTGACGTAAATCTGATACGCGCCCGGCGAGTGCTGCAGCACCTTATTGAGCAGAAAGCGTGACTGCACGATTTCGCCGAAGGCGGGATGGTAGGCGCCGGCTACCGCGTTTTTTTCAATTTCTTTGCTCGCGTGCAGCCCGAGGCGGAGGATTTTGATTTGCGCTTTTTCAAAAAGCGGCACAAGCCTCGTGCAAAGAGCCGCAGCGTCATCCACAGTAGGCGGTTTGTAAAGCTTCTCGTCATATAATTGCTCCAGATAGGTTCCTTTGAGCACCACCGTCGGGTAAATTCTCACCGTGTCGGGTGCCAGTTCAATGATTTGTCCGGCGGTTTTCATCGCCTTTTCGTCGGTATCAAGGTACAGACCGGTCATCATCTGCAGCCCGAGCGAAAAACCGTACTGCTTGATGAGCTTAGAGGCGCTGACCACGTCCTGCGCGGTATGCCCTCTGAAATTGGCGGCAAGCACCTCGTCGTCCATGCTTTGCGCGCCGAGCTCAATCGCGGTGACGCCCTTTGCTTTCAGCAGGGTAAGCACCTCATCGTCAATACAGTCGGGACGGGTGGAAATGCGGATGCCTTTGACCCTGTTATCCGAAAGATACGGCTGCGCCGCATCAAGCAGGGTGAGCATATACGCTCTGTCAATCGCCGTGAACGAACCGCCGAAGAAAGCAATTTCGTATTCATAATCCTTGCGGCGCAAGGCAGTTTCCACGGCGTTTTTAACCTCCTGTGCCGTCGGCTGTGCGCCCTGCCCCGTAATGGTTTTCTGGTTGCAGAAGGAGCACTGCTGCGGGCAGCCGTTATGGGGCACAAAAATGCTGATGTTGCCCTTCTTCATATTTCAACACCCATCAGCGCCAGCGCCTCACGCGCCGCTGCCTGCTCGGCGCCCTTTTTGCTGGACGCCTCTCCCCTGCCGACGACATTGGAGTTGACATACAGTTCTACCACATAACGTTTATCGTGGTCAGGTCCGCTCTCGTCCACCAGCTTATACTGAAAGCGCTCATCGGGATTCTGCTGAATGATAATCTGAAATTGCGATTTGTAATCCTTAAAAGTAGAATTATGCACCTTGACCTCGAGCTGCAAAAACGGCAGCACAAAGGCTCTCGCAGCTTCCATACCGCCGTCCAGATAGATGGCGGCAATCAGCGCTTCAAACGCATTTTCCAGCACCGTCGGCTTTTCCGCGTCGTTACGCAGCGTGGCGCCCTTGCCCATAATCAGATAATCGGCAAGGTCAATCATCTTGGCGTACTCATAAAGCGCCTCCGTGCAGACAAGGGAGGAGCGCAATTTTGTCAGCCCGCCCTCATTTTCGGCAGGATACTTTTCATACAGATACTCCGCCGTGATGACGGACAGCAGCGCGTCGCCCAGAAATTCCATCCGCTCGTTGCAGCGGCGGCGCTTTTTGCCCTCATGGGCATAGCTGGAATGGGTAATCGCCTCCGTCAGCAGCGCTTTATTCTGAAAGCTGTATTGAATTTTCTGTTCCAGTAAGCTTAAATCTGCCATAGTTTATCCTTTAACAGACGGCAGTGCCGCAAGCGCTCTGTCGGCAAGCGCGGCATACCGTTCCTTTTTATCTCTGATTTTCGGCTCAATGGGCGGCAGAATACCGAAATTAGCGCCCATCGGCTGAAAGTTTTCCACCGTTGCATCACTGATATAGGCTGCCAGCGCGCCCGTCATCGTCACAGCGGGCAGCACCAGGCTTTCCTTGCCCTCGGCACGGCGCACGGCGTTGATACCGGCAAGCAGCCCCGAAGAAGCGGATTCCATATAGCCCTCCACACCGGTAATCTGACCGGCAAAGAAAATGCGGTTATTGCTTCTCAGGCTGTAATCGGCACGGAGCAGTTTCGGGGCGTTGATGAACGAATTACGGTGCATCACGCCGTAGCGGACGAATTCAGCCTGCTCCAGCCCCGGTATCATCGAGAACACGCGCTTCTGCTCGCCGAACTTTAGATTTGTCTGGAAGCCGACGAGATTGAACATCGTGCCACCGCTGTTTTCACGGCGCAGCTGCACGCACGCCCACGGGCGATGCCCTGTTTTCGGGTCAACCAGTCCGACAGGCTTCATCGGACCGAACCGCGGCGCGTCCAAGCCTCTTTTGGCGAGCTTTTCAATCGGCATACAGCCCTCGTACACGTCAAAATCGTGTACCACGGCGCCTTCGGCGTGAATCAGCGCATCAATAAACGCTTCGTATTCCGCCTTGTTCAACGGGCAGTTGAGGTAATCCTCCTCGCCGCCGCGCTCATAACGCGAAGCACCGAACACCTTGTCAAAATCAATGCTGTCCGCTGTGATAATCGGCGCCGCCGCATCGTAAAACGAGAGGTAATCGCCGCACAGACGCCTGATGTCATCACTGAGCGCGCCGTCCGTCAGCGGACCGGTAGCGATAATCAGTATTTCGTCATCAGCAGGTTCGACTGTTTCCGCCACGCGATGCGCTTCCGTTATCAGCGGATGGCGGCGGATTTTTTCCGTCACGGCGCGGGAAAACAGCTCTCTGTCCACCGCGAGCGCACCGCCGGCAGGCACGGCGCATTCCCGCGCCGTCGGTACCAGCAGCGAGCCGAGGCGCGCCATCTCCTCCTTGAGCAGCCCCGCCGCACTTTCAACACGCGCCGCCTTGAGTGAATTGGAGCAGACGAGCTCGGCAAAATATTCACTTTTATGAGCAGGCGAAAAGCGGACAGGCTTTTGCTCTATCAGGGTGACGGGATAGCCGCTTTCGGCAATCTGCCACGCTGCTTCACAGCCGGCAAGCCCTGCGCCGATAACCGTAAACTTCATAGCTTCTCTTATGATTTCTTGCGCGGCACCGGCTTGGTGAAGCCGCAGCCCTCCTTATCCGGACAGTAGAGGACGTTGCCTCTGCGGCGGAAGAGGGATTTGCCGCAACGCGGGCAGACATCATCGCTCGGCGCATCCCAGGTCATAAAGTGACAGGTGGGATAATTGGAGCAGCCGAAGAAAGAGGTGCCCTTTTTGGTTTTCTTTTCAATCACGTCGCCGCCGCACTCCGGGCACTTCGCCTTCGTTTTGGTGACAAGCGGCTTTGTATTTTTACAGGAGGGATAGCCCGGGCAGGCGAGGAATTTGCCGAAGCGGCCTACCTTGACAACCATATTTCTGCCGCACTTGTCGCACACGACATCCGTCGTTTCCTCGCTGAGCTTGATTTTAACGCCGAGCATTTCCTGCTTCGCCTTTTCGAGCGGCGCTTCAAAATCGTCATAGTACAGGCGAATCATATCAATATAATCCTTTTCGCCCGAGTCGATTTTATCAAGGTCATCCTCCATCTTGGAGGTGTATTTTACGTTAACAATATTCGGGAGCTTATCCTCCAGCAGATTCGTCACCGCCTCGCCGAGCTCGGTCGGGACAAACTGCTTGCCGTCACGCACAACATACTCTTTTGACAAAATCGTCGTGGTAATCGTGACATAGGTTGACGGTCTGCCGACGCCGTTTTCCTCCAGCGCCTTGGTGAGCGACGCTTCGGTATAGCGTGCCGGCGGCTGAGTAAAATGCTGGTTGCCGAGCAGGGATTTGAGCTTGAGCACATCGCCTGCCTTCATCGGCGGTAGCGGCGCTTCCTCGGCAGCCTTGGCATCGTCCGTCTTTTCCTCATACAGGGCGGTGAAGCCGTCGAACTTAACGGTATAGCCCGTCGCATTAAAGAGAAAGCCGCCCGCTTCAATTTCCACCTTCAGCGTTTCCTGCTGGCACGCCTCCATCAGCGAAGCGATAAAGCGCTCCCAGATGAGCTTATAAATCTTGTACTGGTCCGCCGTCAGAGAAGCCTTCACGCGCTCGGGCGTCACGCCGGGCATGGAGGGACGGATTGCCTCGTGGCCGTCCTGCGCATTGCCTCTTGTTTTAAAATAACGCGGCTTCGCAGGAAGATATTTTTCACCGTAGGTGTCAAGAATATAGGCATTGGCAGCGGCGCGCGCTTCCTCGGAAATACGCAGGGAGTCCGTTCTCATATAGGTAATCAGACCGACGGTGCCCATACCGGCGACATCCACGCCCTCATACAGCTCCTGCGCCGCCTTCATCGTCCGCTTCGCTTGGAAGGACAGACGGCGGGACGCCTCCTGCTGTAAAGTAGAGGTGATGAACGGCGGGGTCGGGCTCTTTTTACGCGTACCCTTCTTCACGGATTTGACGACATATTCCGCACCCTCCAGCTGAGAGAGGATAAAGTCGCTGTCCTCTTTACAGGTGATATTCTTTTTATCGGGCTTGAGCGGATTACCCTCGGGGTCCTCCACCAGAACAGCGGAAAACGCCTTGCGGTCGGGCGGGTTGGTCAGCTTGGCGTCAATTGACCAGTATTCCTCCGCCTTGAAGGCTCGGATTTCGTTCTCTCTGTCCACCACCAGACGCAGCGCAACGGACTGCACTCTGCCGGCGGAAAGACCGCGGCGGATTTTCTGGCTGACAAACGGGGAGAGCTTATAGCCAATCAGACGGTCAAGGATACGGCGCGCCTGCTGCGCATTGACCAGGTCAATATCAATCGCTCTGGGATTTGCCATACCGCGGGTAACGCCGGTTTTCGTAATCTCGTTAAAGGTGACGCGGTTTTTATCGTTCATATCCAGATCCAGCAAAGTGGCAAGATGCCACGAAATTGCCTCGCCCTCACGGTCAGGGTCGGTAGCAAGGTACACATATTCCGCTTTGTCCGCCTTCTTCTTTAGGTCGCTGACAAAGTTTTCCTTGCCCTTGATAACGGCATATTTCGGCTCAAAATTGTTTTCCACATCGACGGAAAGACGGGCGGCAGGCAAATCGCGCACATGCCCCATCGAAGCGACGACCTCATAGCCTCTGCCGAGATAGCCCTTAATATTTTTTGCCTTTGCAGGCGACTCCACAATTACTAATTTTGACATTCCTGAATATCCTTTCAAAACGGTGGAAGCACCGTG
>CALGGQ010000108.1 GCA_937915775.1 uncultured Clostridia bacterium
ATTATCGTGCTGATGCAGGAGGGCAGAAGCCAGAACCTTTCCGGTGTTATTGCAGGCGGACCGGAAGTATCCGCCAATAAGGGCAAGGGCAGAACCGTTGACGGTAAGCTCGAAAGACTTACCAAATGGTTAATCGGTGTTTTCTTTGTTATCGTTCTTGCTGCTTTCTTAATCTTCCTTTTTGTATAACACTATGTGCAGCCTTGCGTTATGCAGGGCTGTTTTTTCGGTTGAATAGCGGAGAATCGGTTTGAATTATATTATCTTTGACTTAGAGTGGAATAATGCGTATAATTACGCAACCAAGGGCTTTATGAATGAAATCATAGAGATAGGCGCCGTCAAGCTGGACGAGCGCCTTAAAATCATTGATACCTTCAAGCAGATGATTTATCCGCGTTACACCAAAAAGTTATCCTCACGCTGCAAGCGGCTGACGAAGATTACGCCGGAGGAAATCAGCGAAAACGGTATTGATTTTACGGAGGCGTTTGCCCGCTTTGCCAAATGGGGAAAAGGGGACAGCAACGTCTTTATGAGCTGGAGCAATTCGGATTTATTCGTGCTCTCGCAGAACTTTGTGCAGTACACCGGCTCGGCGAGCGTTGACTTTATCCATCGCTACTGCGACGCGCAGAAATACTGTATGTCCTTTATCAGCAAGGAGGACAACCCGAACGGCAACCAGGTGGCGCTGGAGCGGTGCGCCGAGCTTTTTGGCATTGAGGTTGATACGGAATCGCTGCACCGTGCGCTGACGGACTGCTATGTGACGGCGGAATGCCTGCGCAAAGTATATAACCGCGATAAAATTAAAAACTACATCCGTCCGTGCGACAACACCTATTTTGAGCGCCTGCTCTTTAAGCCGTATTACATCACGGAGGAGCATACGGGCAATTTTGATATTGACGATGTGGAGCTTGTCTGCCCGAAATGCGGCGGTATTATGGAGCTGCCGGAGCAATTTGAAATGCTCAACAAATCCTTTAAAGGCGGCACAACCTGTCATTTCTGTATGAAACCCTACTGGGTTTTTATCCGCGCCAAGAAGAATTATGACAGCGTGACGGTGAAGATAGGCTATGTGGAAATGAACAAAAAGCGCGCCAAGAAATTGCAGCGCAGCGCGAAAAGTCATTCCTGAGGCTTTAACGAAATTGTAAACAATTTGAAATAAAACTTTATTTTTTGCTCAATCTATTATATAATATTAGAAATTATTTGTACGACTATCAGTTTGACTATAAAGGAGAAGGCTATGGCATCAAAGGATTATGATGATTTGCTTGAATCTTTTATGAATAATTCGCAGAAGGTGTATAACGAGGATAAGGACATCCATGAGCAAAAGCTGCCCGCCTCGTACAATACCACCTCCACCAAGGAGCGCGCTTCCAAGAAAAAGCAGCAGAAGGCTAAGGCTGCCGCTGATAAGAAAAGCGCCAAGAAGAACAAAAAGCAGCCTGTTGCCGTCAAGGAAAAATCCGGTGCCGCGAAGTTCTTCGGCGGTCTGGGAAAAGCCATTCTGGCGCTGCTGATGATTGGCGGCGTGGTGGCGATTGTCTGCGTTTCCGTTGTCGTGATTTACGGCTACAGCATGGTGAACGGCGACAAGGTGTTTGACCTTGATAAAGAGAAGTTCAGCCAGAACCAGACCTCGTTCCTCTACGGCTACGATAACGACGATAATCTGGTGGAGATTACGCGCCTGCACGGTGAGGAAAACCGTATCTGGCTGAATATGGACGAGATGACGCCCTACCTTGCTAAAGCGTTTATCGCTATCGAGGATGAGCGGTTTGAAACGCACCACGGCGTGGACTGGCAGCGTGTCGGCGGTGTTATCGTCAACCCGAGCAATATCGGGCAGGGCGGCTCCACGATTACGCAGCAGCTCATCAAAAACCTGACGGACGATAACGACGTTACGTTTGTGCGTAAGTTTAACGAGATGATGTCCGCCTTGAATCTGGAAAAGCATTATAACAAGAACCAGATTATGGAAGCGTACCTCAACACCATCTATCTCTCGCACGGCTGCTACGGTGTGAGAACGGCTGCGGAAACGTATTTCGGCAAGGACGCCAAGGATTTGAACATTGCCGAATGCGCGTGCCTGGCGGCGATTACAAAGGCGCCGACGCGCTATGACCCGTTCTTAAATCCCGACCAGATTAACCCTGCCAACAACATTTCACGTCGCCGCTGGATTATCCAGAAGATGCTGGAAACCGGTCAGATTACGCAGGCGGAATACGATGAAGCCATCAACTATAAGATGGTGTTCACGAACTCTGAGGACTATCAGGGCAGTCAGGTAACGACGGAAACCAAGACGGAAAACACGAATACGATTAACTCCTGGTACACGGACTATGTTATCGACGAGGTGCTGACCGACCTGCAGAAGATGGGCTACACTGCGAAGAAAGCGCGTGATATGATTTACGGCGGCGGTCTGAAAATCTACACGGCGATTGATTTTGACATTCAGGGCGTCATTGACGATGTGTATATCAACTACCGCAGAATGCCGGATGAAACCGTTGAGGGCGCCTGCGTGGTGATGGACTACAAGGGACGCATTCTCGGTATGGCGGGCGGTACCGGCGCCAAGACGGCAAACCGACTGTTTAACCGTGCTTATAAAGCAAAGCGTCAGCCCGGTTCCACCATCAAGCCGATTTCCGTTTACGGTCCTGCGCTCGAAAAGAGCCTGAATGATAAAGAGGTGCAGGTCTACTGGTCCACGATGACGAAGGACGCACCGCTGATGGAAATCAAGGGTAAGCCGTGGCCGACCAACGAGGGCGGCAGCTACTCGGGCGATATGATTACGGTGCAGAAAGGTCTGGCGCAGTCCAAGAACACGATTTCCGCCAGAACGCTCGAAAAGATAGGACCGTCCTATTCCTATGATTATATGGTTAACCGTTGGCACATCTCGACGCTTGAGGTGTTCGATGAGGACTTCGCGCCGATGGCGACAGGCTCGCTGACTAACGGCGTGACCGTGCTGGAAATGACGACGGCATATCAGGCGTTCGGCAACGGCGGCTATTACTATGAGGGCTACGGCTACTATAAGGTGGAGGACTCTCAGGGTAAAGTCATTCTGGAAAAAGCGCCGGAGGATACGAAGGAAGTTGCGCTGTCTGCCAACACGGCAGGTGTGATGAACAAGCTGCTGCAAACGGTTATGACCGAGGGCACCGGACGGACTTACAAGCTCAGCGGTATTGAGTGCTTCGGTAAGACCGGTACCACGACGGAAAGTAAGGACAGATGGTTTATCGGCGGCACGCCGGATTACGTCTGTGGCGTCTGGTACGGCTACGATATTCCGAAGGAAATTCATTATAATCTGTCACCGAACCCGTGCGGAACGCTCTGGAACCTTGTGATGAAGGGCATTTACGAACTCAAGGGTGAGAACAAGGAGGAATTTGATATTCCCGACGGCGTTGTGAGAAGGGAATATAACCCCTCTACCGGCGGCATCTGCAAGGGAAGCGGCGTTTACGGTTGGTTTGATGAAAACAATCTGCCGTCTTATTCCACCTATGTTCCGACGACGGAAAGCACCACGGAGGAGGAAACCACCACCGAGGAGGCAACGACCAAGGAGGAAGAACCCGAAACCGAGGAGGTAACGGAGGAACCCGAAACCGAGGAAGAGGAAACCACGAAGAAAAAGAAGAAGGAAACGACGACAGAGGACGAAGAAGAGGAAGAAAGTACAACTAAAAAGAAGAAGAAGGAAACCACCACCGCTGCACCTGATGATGACGAGGAGGACAACGGCGGCGGAGACGATGACGAATGATGAGAATGAGGAAATCGGACAACTGATTTCCTCATTTTGATAAACGGTGATGATATGAAAATAATGGCGATTGATTACGGAGACGCACGAACGGGCATTGCGTTTTCGGATGTCAGAGGAATGCTGGCGTCACCCTATAGCGTGATTCACGAAACGTATCAGCCGAAGCTGGTGGAACAGTTGAAAGGAATCATTGAAAAGGAAAAGCCCGAACAAATCATTATCGGTCTGCCGCGGAATATGGACGGCAGCTACGGCTATCGCTGCGAGGAATGCAGGGCGCTCGGAGAGGCGCTTGCCGCCGTGACAGACGTCCCGATTGCCTATGAGGACGAACGGCTGACGACAGTCATTGCCCACGGCATTCTCAGCGCGAACAATGTACGCGGCAAAAAGCGCAAGGAAACCGTTGACGCCGTTTCGGCAGTGACGATTCTGCAAGGGTATCTGGACAGGCATAAATAGTCGCAAAGGATAATACCATTTTTATGGTGTTATGAATGGTATTTACGCTCGGGCAATGCCGCTGCAAAATTGAATTCTCGTTTATTCTGATGTTGGCGCTGGCGCTCGTCAGCGGCATAAAGAGCATTCTGCTGGTGATGCTGTTTGCCTCGCTGCACGAAGCGGGGCATCTGCTGCTGCTTTATGCGTTTCACGGCAGGGCAACGGCGCTGACGCTGGCATTTTACGGCATCGGGCTGCAGCACCGCGCGCGCTTTACTAAATGGCAGGAGGCGCTGTTTCTGCTCGGCGGTGCGGCGGTGAACGGGCTTTTTGTCCTCCTTAATGTTCACCGTGAGATTAATTTGCCGCTGCTGCTTCTGAATGCGCTGCCGCTTTATCCGCTGGACGGCGGGCGTGTGATCGCGCTGTTTTGCAGCGAAAGGATAACCAGAGCGGTGTCTTTGCTGACGCTTGTTTTACTGATTGCCTATGCCGTCTTACAGCGGTAGTTCAGTTTGCTGATGATAGCGCTGTATGTGATGGCTTATACCGTTTATAAGGATTAAACCGTATGAAAAAAGAGGTTGAAAAAATTTTACAATATGTACAAAAGCCGGCACGGTATGCGGGCGGCGAGCTGAACAGCGTTGTTAAGAAGAAAGACGATGTTGCGCTTCGCTATGCCTTCTGCTTTCCCGATACCTATGAAATC
The DNA here is from genome assembly GCA_937915775.1 of uncultured Clostridia bacterium. Taxonomy (GTDB): domain Bacteria; phylum Bacillota; class Clostridia; order Oscillospirales; family Acutalibacteraceae; genus Eubacterium_R. Next base: position 4,989 of record CALGGQ010000108.1, read on the forward strand.
GGCATGTCCAATCTCGGCATGAGTATCCTCTACCACACGATGAACAGCCTGGACTACGTCTGGTGTGAGCGCGTTTTTGCCCCCTGGGGCGATATGTATAATGAGATGAAAAAGGCCGGGATCCCGCTCTATGCTTTGGAAAGCGGCGACCCGACCTCAGATTTCGATGTTTTGGCCTTTTCTGTCGGCTATGAGATGGCCTATACGACGGTGCTGG
>CALGGQ010000109.1 GCA_937915775.1 uncultured Clostridia bacterium
ACACAGAGGAGGGCTACACGACTTATACCTGTACCGTCTGCGGCAATCAGTACACGGGTCCGTATATCCGCCCGTCCACTGTCGCTACAGGCGTTTGCGGAGACACGATGCGCTACCGTCTGTACAGTAACGGAATGCTGCTGATTTACGGCAGCGGCAAAATGTACGATTATTTTGCGGAGGATGCACCGTGGAGCGAGTATAAGGACAGCATCCGCGTGCTGAATATCTATTCCAATATTGAGGAAATCTCTCCCTACGCATTTCAGCACTGCAAAAACATTGGCAGGATTACCGTGCATGAGCAAAACGAGTGGCTGTCAACAGACGGCACCAGCCTGTATAATTTCGACCAATCCGAATTGCTGTATACCACCGTCAGGGGTGAACTGGTGCTTCCCGATACCGTCAGTGCGCTGCGGCCTCAGGCGCTCGTTGCCGTGCCCGGTGTGAAGCTGCAGTCTAACGCGCATCTAACGGTAGAGAATTCTCTGGTATATGATGAAAGCGGCAATCTTCTGGCAGCGCTTTCCTCTTATAACGACAGCACACTGCTGATTCATGACAATATTCATATTCAGGACAATGCGTTTATGCTCACACGCTATCCGTCTACCTTGGAAGCGTATTGTACCAATCTTACAATCGGCACCTACGGTATCGGCTATTACTATGACGGCAGCGGTATGGTAAAGGAAAGCCTGACGGTAAAAACGCTGCAGAATACGCCGGCAGCTGACTATGCAACGGAAAATGAGTTCACCCTCATAACCGATAATATCGATATGTGCGGTGACGATATTATCTGGACATATGACAGCAAGCTGCGTAAGCTGACGCTTTACGGAAGCGGCGCGATGTATGAGTATGAATCGGCGGAGGATATTCCGTGGTACAGCGTGATGAGCGGCTTGAAGGAAGTGGTTATTGACGAGAATATTACCCTTCTTTCTTCCTATGCCTTTAACCAGTCGTCACTGCTGGAATCACTGACGCTGCCTATCTCTCTGGGAGCGCCGCACGATAACACTATTTGGGAAAACTGCACGGCGCTCAAGTCGGTGCATGTAACGCAGGGTACGGGCAGATCGGATGATTATGAGGATGCCGACGGAACGATGTACTATGTGTTTACTCCGTGGTATCTCAGCCGCAGTACCATCACCGATTTTCAGCTTGACGAAAACGTTCGCTATATCGGTAAAAGTATGTTCCGCGCCTGCTACGGCATTAAAGAGCTGACCCTGCGTCAGCCGGAGGAAATTGCGGATAATGCTTTTATGGCTTGCCGGTCGCTGAAAACTGTAACGATGTATTCCAGAGATACCGTATTCGGTAGCAATGCTTTGTTCGTGTTTAAAACCGGAACGAATTACAGCAATACCAAGCTGTACGGCTATATTCATGCAACGTCGCAGGATTACGCTGAAGCGCACGGTGCCGAGTTTATTCCGCTGGACGCTTTAATCGGCAGCGTAACGACCAAGAGCAATGCACCGTTTGAGGGGTTGCAGATTTACCTCGATGATACGCTCATCACTTCAACCGATGCCAACGGTGAATTCATCGCCGATACAGTGATTGATAACGGCTATTACACGCTGTCTGTCAAAACGCACGGCGCTGTGATTTTTGAAAGCCCCGTCACCATTAACGATGAACAGGTGAGAGCGGTTATTAAGCTAAGGTATGCCGATTTTGTCAAGGATAATGTCATTAACGCAAAAGACTATGCCTTTGCGCTCCGGCGCGGGTATGACGACGGTGCGCTCTTTGACTACGGAAAAGTTGAAAGCGGCGAAAACATCGTCAGAATCCATAAGACCAAGATATGAAAACAAGAGTGATTGTCAGCGCCTGCTTACTGGGCGAAAACTGTAAATATAACGGGGGCAACAACCGTAACGATGCCGTGCTGGCATTGCGACGATATTTTGATGTGATTGCCGTCTGCCCCGAATGCTTCGGCAATTTGCCGGTGCCGCGTCCGCCGAGTGAAATCAAAAACGGTCGCGTTTTCTCAAAGGACGGCAAAGACGTAACGCAAGCCTTTCTGACCGGTGCAGAGCAAACCTTGTACATTGCCAGAGAACATAACTGCCCGGCAGCCGTGCTCAAGGAGCGTTCGCCGTCCTGCGGCTACGGTGTGATTTATGACGGCAGCTTTACGGGAAAGCTGTGCAGCGGTAACGGCGTTACGGCGCAGCTGCTTGCGGATAACGGGATTGCCGTGTTCGGTGAAAACAGGGTGAATAAGCTCATTGAATTATATGCCGATGAAGGTTGACACAGGAAATCCGATGGTCTATAATCATTGAGAGCAAATAAACTTTAAGGAGATTATTATGAAAAAACTATTAGCCATTTTAATGTGTGTATTGATGACGGTTGCTGTCTTTGCCGCCTGCAGTGCAAAGCCGCAGCAGCAGAGCGGCGGCTCCAAGAGCGATGAAGCCGCTACCTCGGATGTTGACACTTCGGAAGCGGAAGAATCGACCGGCCTTGCACTGGATGACGCCGTAATTAAGGATGCGGACGCTATCAATCTGATCAAACAGTACAGTGCCGAGGAGCTGTCACTCAGTGAAGAGGATTATGCAGCCTGCTCCTTTATGATTTCAGGTAACGGCGAAACGTTGGAAAACGACAAATATGTCAAGGTAATCGCCACGATCAAAAACGAGCAGAAGAACGGCGATAACGTCAGCTACACCTTTGATATCAAGGGTGAATACTATATTCGCTTTGACGGCAAGCAGCTGCTGAAGAAGAATCTGGAAACCGGCGAATATACGGAAATGGAACTGAAAGCGGTTCCGACGCAGGATACAACTGTTGCTGCCGAGAGCAGCACAGAGGCGGCTTCCGAAGAGGAAACGACGGAATAATCTGTTTTGATGTGAGGTAATCGCAATGAAAAAATTACCTTTATTGGCTGCCGGCGCCGGTCTTGCCGCTGCCGGATTGGCGTTTTATTCCTATCTGGATTTGATGTATAAAGAGTCTATCCCGAAAGGACCTGCCAGAAGAATTCTGGAAAGCCAGACGATTACGGACGATGCACTCGCCAGAAAGTGCGCCGAAAGCATGAAATGGGTTGACGAGCAGCCGCTCGAAACCGTTGATCTGAAAAACGACAGGGGAGAAACGCTGAAGGGCTATCTGCTGATGGCGCCGGAAAACAGCAAAACCTTTGCCGTTTTTGCACACGGTTATCGTGCGAGCTATCGCGGCGACCCGGCGAATTTTTACCGCTATTATTACGAGAAGGGAATTAACTTCTTCACCTGCGACCACACGGCGCACGGCGCCTCCGAGGGCGACTGGGTAGGCTTTGATGTTTATGAAAGCCGCGATATGCTGCTGTGGCTGAATTATCTTACTGAGCGCTTCGGCGACGATATTCAGATTATTCTGCACGGCGTATCCATGGGCGGTGCGACGGTTTGTCAGATGGCGAACAAAGTACCCAAAAACGTGAAGCTGATTGTGGCGGACTGCCCGTATACCGGCGCTGTCGATGAATTTCTGTTTGTGGCGGAATCGTCCGGCATCAAAAAGTCGGCGCCGTATATCCTGAAGGTGATCAACGCCATGAATAAGGGTTTGGCTGGCTATGACCTTGCCGAAACCGACGTCAGAGAAAGCGTGAAAAATGCCGGAGCGCCGATGCTTTTCGTGCACGGCACGGCGGATGATTTTGTGCCGACGAAAATGGGCAAGGAGCTTTACGAGCTTTGCAGCAGTGAAAAGGAGCTGCTGCTTGTTGATGGTGCAAAGCACGCCGAATCCGTTGTGGTAGATGCCGACGGCTATTATAAAAAGCTCGATGAAGTGATTGAAAAATATCTGTAAAGCTAAAAAAAGAACCGATTAAAAATCGGTTCTTTTTTTGATTTCATTTTCAATTTTTTTCAGCTTTCGCTTGGTGGTCAGCCCGAGCTCAACCGTCGTTACCGTGCCGTCCTTGGTATAGAGTATAATGCTGGAATATCGCTCAACAAAGTTCTTCTTCAGCGATACCTTGGTGTCCTTGTGGGTATCGATTTTTTCAATAGCCTCATAGGCAAAGCGGTTGTTTTCATCCAGCCCCGTGAATTCCAGTGCCGTGTCGTCAAAGCGTACGCCGTTTTTCAGCAGCTCGCGCGTGGTCAGCACCGCAACAACAAGAACAATCAGTTCAATCACCAGAAAACTGACCGTGTAAAAATCAACTTGCTCGAGCAGCTTTTTGACCGAAAATGCACCGAGCGCAATCGCCGCGATATCAAACACAGCAACCATCATCACCGATAAAGGCGAAAGTATGCGTATCATTTTTCTATTCATAAAACCGCTCCTTTATCGGGCAGCGCTCGCTGGTAAATTCCTTACCGCTCAGATAATTCAGTATTCCCGCGTCTGTTTGAAAATCAAAACGAAGCTTGTAGGAATACAGCTCCTGACGGTAACGTCCGTGACGGCTGCCGTATTTGCCGTCACCGAGCAGCGGGTGACCAACGGCGGCAAGCTGAGCGCGTATCTGGTGTGTTCTGCCGGTCAGCAGTTCCACCTCCAGCAGCGAAAAACCGTCTTTTTCATCGAGCACCGTATACCGTGTTACGATTCTTTTGGCGTCGTCCGTCGGCGCGTCAAAAATCCTGACCATATTCCTGCGCTCGTCTTTCAGCAGATAACCCTGCAGGGTATCGCTTTTCTTTTGAAACGTGCCTTCGGCAATCGTCAGATAGTATTTGGCAATCTCTCTGCTTTTGATTTTGTCGTTGAGAATCGCGAGCGCCTGACGGTTTTTCACGCCGATCACCAGACCGCCTGTGTTGCGGTCAATGCGGTTGGCAAGGGCGGGGGAAAAGCTGTTTTCCTCCTGCGGATTCCATTCCTGCTTTTCGTATAGATAGCGCTTCAAGGCGGAAACCAGCGTGTTCACGTATTCCCTGCCGTCGGGGTGGCACAGCATTCCCTGCGGCTTATCCAGCAGGAGAATGTTTTCATCCTCATATACAATACAGTCCAGCTTCGGTGCCTGCAGAAAGTCGTAGTGCACCGTCTTTTCCTGCAGCATCTTCACATAATTCTGCTGGCCGAAGGTCTTGCACTTGATCGGCAGGCCGCGGTAATTCATGGTGACCGCGCTTTCCATCGCGTGGGAAAGATTATCGAGTGCGCCTTCTTTCGCCTCCTCGATCAGGCGGTCGATCGGCCCG
>CALGGQ010000110.1 GCA_937915775.1 uncultured Clostridia bacterium
TACAGCAGTAACGTTGCCGCACGATGCAATGATATATACCGAGAGAAAGGCTGATGCCGAAAGCGGCAGTGCACAGGCGTATTTCGCAGGCGGTCAGTATATCTATGAAAAACAGTTTACAGCCGATGAGAGTATGCTTTCCTCTCACGTTATCTTTGAGTTTGAGGGTGTGTATAAAAACGCAAAGGTATATTTAAACGGCAAAGAAATCGGCGGTGCGGATTACGGCTATATTCCGTTTTTTGCCGTTGCCGACGGATATCTTACCGAAGGTGCAAACACCCTGCGTGTGGAATGCGATAACTTAAAACAGCCTGACAGCCGTTGGTACACGGGTGCCGGTATTTACCGTCCGGTTTTTATGCATATCGGCAAAGGTGAATGTATTGCGCCTGAAAGCGTCAAAATCAGCACAATATCCTATCATCCCGCTGTCATTGCTATCGACAGCGAAATAAGCATTAAAGCCGAGGTTGACGGCATTTTCGGCGAAGGAACACATATCGAGCTTGCCCTGCCGAATGCGAAGCCTTGGAATGCGGACGAGCCAAACTTATACACCTTAAAGGTAGCTACTGCCGATGATGAAACGGAGATAACCTTCGGTATCCGTAAGGTGGAATGGAGCAATCAGGGCTTGCTGATTAACGGCAAAAAGACGCTTCTTCGCGGTGGTTGCGTTCACCATGACAACGGTATTTTAGGTGCGGCTGCCTACGACGAAAGCGAATACCGCAGAGTGAAGAAAATGAAGGAAGCAGGCTATAATGCCATCCGTTCTTCCCATAACCCTATCTCCCGCGCCATGCTGGAGGCGTGCGATGCCCTCGGCGTTTATGTGATGGACGAGGCATGGGATATGTGGTTTCACCATAAGAACAAGTATGACTATGCAAGTGAGTGGAGAAAGAATTATCTCTCTGACCTCAAGGCAATGGTTGACAGGGATTATAATCACCCGTGCGTCATTATGTATTCCATCGGCAACGAGGTCTCCGAGCCTGCGAAGGACGAGGGTATTCAGGCGGCAAAAGAAATGATAGATTATCTTCATTCGCTTGACAGCAACAGAGCCGTTACGGGCGGTATGAACCTGATGATTATTAAATCCGCAAAGGGCGGCAAGGGTGTTTATGACGACGAAAACGGCGGCATGAAAAATGACAGCGACAGCAAAATGAGCGGTATGAACAGCACGATGTTCAACCTCATTACCAATATGGTCGGCACGGGAATGAACAAGTCTGCTAACTCAAAAAAGGCTGACGAGGCAACAGCACCGCTGCTTGATTTGATGGACCTTGCAGGCTATAACTATGCTTCGGGCAGATATCCGCTGGAGGGTAAGGCACATCCCGAAAGAGTGATTTACGGCAGCGAAACCTTCCCGCAGGATATTGTAAAGAACTGGGAAATGGTGAAGAAATATCCGTATCTTGTCGGCGACTTTATGTGGACCGCTTGGGATTATCTCGGCGAGGTCGGTCTCGGTGCGTGGGCATACACGCCCGATGGCAAGGGCTTTAATAAACCGTATCCGTGGCTGCTTGCCGACTGCGGCGCCTTTGACATCCTCGGCAACGCCGGTGCGCCCGTTGCCTATGCGCAAAGTGCTTGGGGCTTGCTTGCTAAGCCGTGGATTGGCGTTCAGCCGATGAATCACGATATGAAACCTGCAAAGGCTGTCTGGAGAGGCTCTAATGCCATTGACAGCTGGACCTGGAAGGACTGCGACGGCAAAAAGACCGTGATAGAGGTTTATACCGATGCAGACAGCGTTGAGCTTTTCGTCAACTCTAAGCGTATCGGTAAAAAGAAAGTGAAGCTCAACAAAGCCGTATTTAAAACGAAGTATCAGACAGGCTCGGTAGTAGCCATAGCTTATGATAAAGCAGGCAAGGAAGTCAGCAGAAGCGAGCTTTCCTCGGCAAAAAACGATGTGGCGCTCCGCATTGTGCCGGAAAAGAGCACTGTTAAACCGAATGAGATTTGCTATATCAATATTAGTCTTGCTGACAGTAACGGCATTGTGGAATGTAACGCCGATGAAAAAGTGAAAGTCACCGTTGACGGCGGCGAGCTGATTGCATTCGGCTCGGCAAATCCGCGAACAGAGGAGCGCTACAATAGCGGCGAATTTACCACCTACTATGGCAGAGCACTTGCAATCGTCCGTGCAGGCAGCACGGGAGAAATGACCGTAAAGGCAAATGACACAAAAGCAAGCATTACAATAGAATAAGCAGTTTACTATAACATCAGAATCGTTACTGCTGAATGCGAGGTACAGAATATGTTACAGATTGCCAATAAAATACGAAACGGAGACTGCCCTACACTTTGCTTTTTCGGTGACAGTGTTACGCACGGTGAATTTGAATTTACCAACAGGTTTAAAGAGTCCGTCTATCAACCTGAACGGGTGTATCATCAATTATTAAAAGAAAAAATTAAAGAAACAACGGGCAAGGATATCCATATTATCAATGCCGGAATCGGCGGGAATTTCAGCGATGACGGACTTAAAAGAATAGAGCAGGATGTTATTCAGAAAAAGCCTGATTTTTGCTGTGTGATGTTTGGTACGAACGATGTCACAAACGCACGAAAAGGAGCAGAGGCATTATCACATTATAAAGACAATCTGCGTGAAATCGTCAGAAAGCTTCGTGAAAACAATATTGAGGTCGTGCTGTTGACGCCGGGAATGCTCTGTTCACACGGCGTAAAGGGATTTTCGGGTTTTTGGTGGTTTGTTCATAAGTATTATGAATCACTGCAAAAGAGCGGAAAAATGGATGCGTATGTTGATGCAATGCGCAGTATAGCGGCAGAAATGAATGTTCCTCTTGCAGATGCTTATGCCGAGTGGCAGGCATTGGCAGCAGAAGGCACAGATACAACGGCAATGCTGATTAACGGGCTGAATCACCCGACGCCTCAGGCACATAAAATATTTGCCGATAAGCTATATGAACTGATTTTTGAATAAAGAAAAATGAAAACGAAACAGGAGAGCTTGCTATGAAAGCAGTACATCTTCAAGTGGAATATTTAACCGCACCAATTGGGATTGATGTGAAGCGACCGCGCTTTTACTGGAACTGCGACGGTGGTATCACACAGACAGCATACCAAATTATCGCCAAGAGAAACGGCGAGGAAATCTGGAACAGCGGCAAGGTGCTGTCCTCTTCCATGACGCATATCAGATATGAGGGTAAAGCGCTCAAAAGCCGTGATATCGTAGAATGGTCTGTTACGCTGTGGGACGAAAATGACAAAGAGGGCGAGCCTGCTTCAAGCGTATTTGAAATGGGCTTGCTTGATGCTGCCGATTGGAATGCAAAATGGATTAGCGGCAATTACAAGCCAAACGGAAAAAACCGTTATCCTGTTGATTGCTTCAAAAAGACTTTTTCCGTCAGCGGCAAAGCGGTGAAGGCACGGCTTTATGCCACGGCGTGCGGCGTATATGACGCAAGCATTAACGGTAAGAGAATAGAGAATTTTATTCTTGCCCCCGGCGTGACCGATTACAGAAAACATATTCAGTATCAGACCTATGATGTAACGGAATACATCACGAATAATAATACCCTTGAACTGCGCCTTGCTGACGGCTGGTACAGAGGTTCGGTTGCGGCTTACGGCGTTACCAATGTGTTCGGCAAGCAGACCTCAATGATGGCGCAGCTTGAAATCACCCTTGAGGACGGCACTGTTCAAACAATTACAACTGATAAAGATTTTGCTTGGAGCAATGACGGATCTATCCGCTTTGCCGACTTAAAGGACGGCGAGATTTATGATGCAAACAAAACGCCGTCATACAGCGGCAAGGCGATTGAGGTTGCACCGCCGAAAGCGGTAGTTACCGCCTCGAATAATGTATATGTAACAGAACACGAGCAGTTTTACGGCAAAAAAATCAATGACCGTGTTTATGATTTTACGCAGAATATCGCAGGCTATCTTGCTTTTACCGTAAAAGGCAATAAGGGCGATAAGATAAAAATCGTCTGCGGTGAAACGCTTGATAACAACGGAAATGTAGATTTATCGGGTATTCAAGAGGCTGTCCCGGCTAAGGGTTGGAATCAGACGAGGTTAATCAAAAAGCTTCTTACGAATAAAGTAAGCGGCGAAGCAACGGTTACGCCGAAGCAGGAAATTACCTTTATTTGCTCGGGCGGAGAGGACACCTACAAAACCTCGTTTGCCGTGTTCGGCTTCCGCTATGCAGAAATTTTCGGCAACGCAGAAATAACGGATATCAAGGCAATCGCCGTCTATTCTGATATGGAGCAGACAGGTGCATTTACTTGCTCTAATGAAAAAATTAATCAATTACTGAGCAATACGCTTTGGAGTATGAAGGGCAATTTCCTTGATGTTCCAACCGACTGTCCTACCAGAGAACGCCTTGGCTGGACGGGTGACGCACAAATTTTCTTTAATACCGGTGCTTACCTAATGAACACCGCGCCGTTTTTCAGCAAATGGCTGCGCGATATGGAGGAGGCACAGTATAAAAACGGCTTAATTCCCGCTGTTATTCCGTATAACGGCGTGGAAATGATGTATAAGGCAACAGGCAGCTCTGTTGGCTGGGCTGACGCGATTTATCTTATCCCATACAGATATTACAAGCGTTACGGAGACAAGGATATTCTTGAACGCTATTATCCGATGATGAAAAAATATGCCGATTATCTAATGAACAGTCTTGAAAAGGACGGGCATTATGAAAAGGGCGTTCACCTCGGCGAATGGCTGGAGCCGGAGGAATTCCGCGACAAGGTTTACGGTGCAAAAGCAAAGCACCCTGAGGAGTGCACCGCCTATCTGTATCTCACCATGACAACGATGGCGGAAATTGCAGACACGCTCGGCATTCCTGCCGATGCGGCACGCTACCGTGAAATCGCAGAAAATGCGAAAAAGGTTTATCCGCAATATGCTGATTTAGATACCGACAGGCAGGCAAAGTTCGTGCGCCCGTTGGCACTCGGCTTACTTGACAGCGCAGACAAAAAGAACGCGGAAAACAGACTTGTTAAGGCAGTTGAGAAATATCATTACAGAGTTGGTACAGGTTTCCTTTCCACGCCGTTTTTGCTTGGCGTTTTAACCGAGGCAGGTGAAACGGAAACCGCCTACAAAATGCTGGAATGCACCGAAAAGCCGAGCTCGCTTTACGAGGTTGAACACGGGGCAACTACTATTTGGGAAAGCTGGGAGGGCGATTTAAGTCTTAACCATTATTCCCCCGGCGCCGTATGCGAATGGCTTTTCAGCACCGTTTGCGGTATTCAGCCGGACGGCGAAAACCATTTTATCATTCAGCCGCTCCCAGGCGGCACGCTGAAAAATGCCGCTGCTTCATACAACAGTATTTACGGTCTTGCAACAAGCCGATGGATAATTACGGAAAACGGCACGGAATTTGAAATTACCGTTCCTGCCAACTGCACGGCAGACATTATTTTGCCGGGCGGCGAAACCGTAACCGTCACATCGGGAACACATTCATTCACGAGGTAACAGAAATGACGGAAAACAAACCTTTTAATTGGTGCTTCATCGGCACCGGTACGCTGGCTAAAAAAACAGCCAAGATGATTACCGAATCCAAACGGCACAGGATTGTTTCGGTCTATTCACGCCGCTATGAGAAATGCCGTGAATTTGCCGAACTTTATCACGCAAACGCTTATGAAAGTGCCGCGCAAGCGATTACGGCAGACGATGTTGACGGTGTGTATGTGGTAACGCCTCACAGCAATCACTACGAGTATGTTAAGCTGGCGCTTGAAATGGGTAAACCCGTGCTCTGCGAAAAGGCGTTCACAACCGATGCAAAGCAGGCGGCGGAACTGATTGAATTGGCAAGAGAAAAAGGCGTTTATCTTGCTGAGGCGATGTGGACTTGGTTTTCTCCCGTAGCCAATCAGGTCAAGAAGTGGCTGGATGACGGAGAATTCGGCGAAATAAAAACCGTAGTTGATAATTACCATATGAATAGCCAGAACTATGCGCCGCGTGTAACTGACCCTAACCGTGCCGGTGGCGCACTGCTGGATGTCGGCGTGTATCCTATCACTTATCTTTATCGCTTGTTCGGAAATCCGATAGAGGTAAAATGTGAAGGTGTACTCGGAAACGGGATTGATTTGTCCGAAGATGTGGCGCTGACGTTTTCAAACGGTCAAACATATATTGCCTCTGCTTCCATTGTTGACTTTAAAGGCTTGGAAAAGTTGAAAATCATCGGCACGAAGGCGGAAATATCCCTTCGCTTTTTCCACATGGCAAACAAAGTCACGCTACGGCGAAAGGGTAGCAAAAATCAGACGTTCAAAGGCGACGGCAGCATGCTCAACGAATTTGACCGTGTAGCCGAAGAAATCAGAAACGGACAGACGGAAAGTATTCTCGTTCCGCATCAAGCCACATTGGATGTGATGCGGATTATGGATGAATGCCGTAAACAAATGCAACTGGTATATCCGTTTGAAAAGGAGGAAGAAAATGTATAACAGCATCAGACCTGGCAAGGTGTGGCTTGACACTAACGGCAACAGAATTCAGGCGCACGGCTTTTCCGTGTTTTACGATGAGAAAACCGAAACCTATTACTGGTACGGTGAGAATAAGGAAAAGACGAAGGGCGGTATTTTCAATAAGGTCTGGCACTGGGGCGTGCGCTGCTACGCTTCCAAGGATTTGTATAATTGGGAGGACAAGGGCTTAATTATTCCGCCTCATCCCGACGATTTAAACAGTCCGCTTCACCCGACTTACTGTATGGACAGACCGCATATTATCTACTGTGAAAAGACGGGCAAGTATGTTGCGTGGCTGAAAATTATGTGCGGCTCTACCAGTCAGTTTATGCTTGTGATGCAGGCGGATAATTTCTTCGGTCCCTATGAAACGGTGCACGAAAGATATAAGCCGCTGAAAATGGATACGGGCGATTTCGCGTTAGTCGTGGACGATGAAACAAAGAAGGCGTATTTCATTTTTGACAGACCGCATTTTGAAATCGTTACCGCCACGCTTTCCGATACCTACACCGAGGTAACGGGTGAATATTC
>CALGGQ010000111.1 GCA_937915775.1 uncultured Clostridia bacterium
CGGTGATGACATAGTTGATCGTGACCTCCGCGGCGGTGCCGGCGGTCGTGGGAACGGCGATCGTGAAGACCGCGTGCTTCTTGGTGGGAGCCACGCCCTCGAGCGAGCGGACGTCCGCGAACTCGGGATTGTTGACGATTATGCCAATGGCCTTTGCGGTGTCCATCGAGGAGCCGCCGCCGAGCGCTACGGCAAAGTCGGCGCCGATTTCGCGCAGCTTAGCCACGCAGGCATTGACATTGTCCGTTGTCGGATTTGGGCGGATATCGCTGAAGGAATCCACCAGCATCCCGTCGCTCATTGAAAGAAATTCCTCTGCCACACCGTTTTCGGCAAAAATACCGTCGCACACCAAAAGACCTTTCGTCCCGCCGAGCGAGTCAATAAAGGTTTTCAGCTCTTTTCTTTTTCCGTTTCCGAATTCCAGCCTTACCGGCAGGTTAAATGACCAGTTCATACACATATTCTCCTGAAATTTGATGTTTCTATTCTATCATAGACTGCCCGCCAGTGCAACCTTATTCCGTCTTAAATATTGCGTCATAGCGCTTTGCCCATGCCTGCACGCCGTAGCGGCTGTAATGACGCGGAATGGCTTTGTTCACGGCAGTCAGTCTGGCGATGTCTGCGCCGAGGCGGATAACGAGCGCCGTCAGCTTCTTATCCTTGACCATCGCCTTGCCCTTTTTCAGCAGCTCGGGATTGATATCGATTAAGCCGCCCTGTCCCTCGTCGGTCAGCGACAGCTCGTTTATCGTGAGAATTTGGCTCTTAAACATATAGTCGAGCTGCTCGGGCGTGATTTTGGTCAGCAGCAGCTTCACCAGCGCATAGGGGCTGAGCTTGGCGCCGATTTCGTTATAGTAGCGCAGCTGGTAATCCCACAGTGTTTCGGCGCTGAAGGTCTGCGTTTCGTCTGCCTGAATGACGTCGGCAAGAATTTTGCCCGCCCGCAGGGAATTGGCAATGCCGGAGCCGATAATCGGAATGGTCATAAACGCGCTGTCGCCGATGGCGGCATAGCCGTCCGCTACCATAATGGAGAGCGTTTGCCGCACCGGAATAACGGTCAGCTGCCCGCCACGCAGCCGCTCAGTGCCTAAAATCGGGTTCTTTTGGCGGAATGCCTCTGTTTTTTTCTCGGCTTCCTCAACGGTCAAAGGATTGAACTGACCGATTAAGATATCGCTGTAATCGTCGTCATCGGCTACCCACGCGATGCCGAACACGTCCTTCGGCAGCATGTAAACCTTGTATTTATCCTTCGCCACCGCGTCCGTGTGGTTATAAAACGCACGGTAAACATAGAACTTTTCAAACTGCGCCGCGTCCGCCTGAATGCCGCAGCACGCAGGTAACTGCGAACGAACAGGGGAATTACAGCCGCACGCATCCAGTACCAAATCGCCGAGAAATTCGCCCTTGTCGGTTTTAATGCCGATGACGCGGTCGCCCGCCATGATGGGTGCGAGGATTTTCGTTTCATATTCGAAGCGAACGCCTGCCTGTTCCGCATGGCTGATGAGCAGATCATAGATATCCCTGCGCTCCATCTTCAAATCGTTGCCGCGCGCCTCATCATCCTCCTGCCTGACAACCATTTCGTCTGACGGGGGAATGAAGCACATATTGTAGATGGGCTGGCATTTGTCTTTCTCCGGCATCGGAATACCCGCATCCGCCAGGGAATTGCCGTTGAAGATATCCGTCCAGTCATAGCCCATTTCTTCACGACTGTGCTGTTCATAAACCGTTACGTCATAGCCGGCTTTCGCCAGCAGCGCCGCGCACGCAATCCCTCCGTGACCGCCGCCGGCAACAATGATTTTCTTATCCATAACCAAGCTCCTTTCAAATTTTTTCGCTTCTATTATAATACTTTCCGCCCGATAAATCAATCGAAACAGCGCACCGCCCAAATTCTCTCTTGACAATCCGCCGGGAATATTATAAAATAACAGCGCTCTGAAAGATATTTCGAGGTGTAACTCAGTTTGGCTAGAGTGCTTGCTTTGGGGTTCGTTCCTGACCGCTCCCTGCGGGAGATCAAGGGAAGGAAAAGAACTGCCGAATGGTCAAAATAATAGAGCACCATTTATGGTGCGAAAATTATTTTGGGTACCATTGGTCGGGCGGACAAAGCAAGCGAAAAGAGCAGCAGCGGAAAAAACAGAATAACGAGGTGTAACTCAGTTTGGCTAGAGTGCTTGCTTTGGGAGCAAGATGCCGCAGGTTCAAGTCCTGTCACCTCGACCAGCAAAAGAGAGGTTTCAAAACAGATTGAAACCTCTCTAAACTTTATAAACCGCCTAAACAAGCCAAAAAACAAGAAAACCGCCTTTGATTAGGCGGCTTTCATTTTGATTAAAACCTTTTGGCGTTGCCATACTGGTTGCATTACTTGTATTATGCGGATGCAATATCAAGGTTGAATTCCTTTTGCATAATATCAATTTTTTGAAACTGCTGTTTCTTAAACTTACCGATTACATCACAGTAGGTATTAAGTGTAATTTTTATGTCTGAATGACCCAGAATCTCCGACAGCGTTTTTATATCAATATCGTTTTCCAGACATCTGGTTGCAAAGGTGTGGCGGAGCATGTGTTGATTATAATGCTTTTCTGGAGTTTTAGCCTTATAATAATAACTCCCAAAATTCGTTGCCCAGTCCTCTGGAGGGTCTTTGGGCAATATCTCAAAGGAATCGCCCACCTTTTTATAATAGGTATATTTTTTATAGGACAGAGTGCCTTTTCTCAGCTTACGCTCGGAGATCGGTTTTAATTCCTCATATATAGGAATGATACTATATCGCTCAATCAGTCGGCGAAAGTTCGAGTTGACCTGGTCTGTTGTAATGTATGAATTCTTGTTGAAATCATAAAACAACATCTGCTCTCTGTTTTCTATATAGTGATTATCAATATACTCTTGCAGCAGGCTTTTAAGCGTTGCAGTCATTTCCAGCGTTCTTATACCAGCATCCGTTTTTGTCTGATCGCCTATTATCGGTTTATCGTTTTCATCCCTTGAAATCGTTTTGTTAATGGATAGGGTATTGAAAATCATATTGACATCTCGGAGTGTGAGGGCGTTAATCTCGCCCATACGCATCCCAGTACAAAGCATAATTAAATACTGAAATCTGTATCTGTTTTGCCGTTCCTGGTTGTTGAGGATGTCAACAAAGTGCTGCTGCTCCTCAACGGTCAGAGCGGTTATTTTCTTATCCTTAACATCAGATTTAGGTTTTTTCAAATCCTCCATTGGATTTTCAGTGATTATGTTCTTTTTCAGAGCGTATTTGAAAGCCCACTTTATTTCATTATTGATTTTTGAAATATAGGAATTTGAATAGTGTGTTATCTGCTTGTAAAAGTATTTTATATGCAATTCGGTTACAGACTGAATTGCTGCACCGCCGAGCGTATGACCATAACCGTCAATAGGAATAACATCAATAATCTTTAATGTATCTATGCGGCGTTTTTTGCTGGAGCCTTTGTTTTCATTGAGTGCAAAATCATCCTCAATGTGCATAAGTATAATATCATGCACAGTTATCTCAGACGGCTCCTTCAGAGTGCCATTTTTCCACTCCAGCTCATATTGAGCAAGTTTCTCTTTTGCCTCTTTTTTCGTTTTGCCGTATCTGGTAATGCGGTTTGGCTTGCCGTTTGGCTTTTTGCCGAATACCTTTTGTCCAACCCAGAGTTTTTTATCCTTGTTGTACCAAAATGTGCCTTCGCCATTGCCTCTCTTTTTGCCAGCCATTATATCACAATCCTTTCTATCTCACTATTTCGTGAGATGGGTGCAGTTACAAAAGGGTATAAAATACCCCTGCTGTAATGGTTGATTTTGGCATCAGGGTGTGATATAATGACTAATGGTATAAGTGAAGAGGTTATATATCACACCATACCGCCTTCCTCTCAACCTTTGCCGAGGCTGAGAGGATTTTTTTATTTATTTTCATTAATGATATTCTGCAAGGATTCCTCCCCTGCAAGATATGAAAATTTAAGACCTTGTGAATCAGCCAAACGAATTAAACTCATAGGAGCAGGCTTTTGTTGCTCAATATCTCTTGTCATTAAAAACGAAACATCTATTGAGCAGGCTCCTGGAGGGATAATTCTGCCATGCTTTTTGCAGGCTGCACATTGTCTTTCCGTTGGAGGCTCAAAAGGGATTGCCTCAACGCTCTCAATATTAATTAAATCAGCAGCGGCAAGAGCCATTGCCTCATTAGATGTCTTGCACTCATATTTTCGCTTGTTTTTTCGTTTGGTTTTTGGATTTGTTCCTACAACTGAAAATATGGCATAGTTCATATACCCACCGCTTGGGCTTTTATAATCAAGTGTTGATAATACAGCGGTTGCATCATTTGCAGTATTAAAAAAACCTTTTACTTTTTCAAATAAACCCATAACTATATTATTTCCATTTCAATATAAAGCCTAAAAGCCTTGTGTATATAATCCTCAGTTACATTAAACTGCTCCGCCAGTTCGTATGCTGGCATGCCGCATTTTAATAGTCGCATAAAATCATCCTTTGGGATGATTTTTTTAATTGCCCATTTGTCAGCTTGATACTCTGCCTTGCCTCTGACATAAAGAGGAGACCTGGCATTATAAAATGCACCAGTTGCACAATGCCCCAGCTCATGGGCAAGATGCACCCTCTCCTCCTTGCTGGTTTCAAATCGCTTATAATCCATACCTATATAACAATTATATTCATTGTCTTGCATTGAAAGCGATTCAAACTCATTTGAGGAAAAAGGCAAAACCACAATAGCGTTATTATGAGCAAACTCATATAAATCGCTATTAATCATCCTTTTTATCTCTCTCCTTAACGAATTTGGCAAAACGCTTTACTTCCTCCAGTTGAGCATCTGTTATTTCCTGCTCCCCTCCGAATAAAGCAAATTTTAACACATCATCAGAAACTGGCTGCTCTGGGTTGCTCCTGGTCATAGGAACATCATAGCCCATAAGCCATGCCGTATCAACGCCAAGAGCTTCCGCCAACTTATCTGTATTATTGCCACTCGGTTTATATGATCCATTCATATAATGGCTAATACTGCCTCTATCAATCCCAGTTTTGTTTGCAAGGTCAACGGCTTTCATCTGCCTTAATTCCATTGCTTTTCTTAATCTGGTTGCAAAATTTTCGTTCATGGAAAACAACCTTTCCTTACTGTCTTTAATTAAAATATAGCACACTGTTGAGCAAAAATCAACAAAAATTTGGATTTTCTCAAAAAAAGTGTTGACAAATAAAACCAGCGGTGGTATATTTGAGTTAAAGTTGAGAATATCCCAACAAACAAGGAGGTGCAAAATGGAAAATATCAAGTCAATTTATGACTATTCTCTGTTAAGAGGAAAGATTAAAACTGTGTATGGAGCGGAAAAGAATTTTGCAGCGGATATGGGCTTTTCTGATAATACTTTATCAAGAAAGTTCAACCCTAAAAAAGAGAATGAGGGCGGCTTTACTCAAAAGGAAATTGACAAAGCATGCTTCCTTCTTTCTATTCCGCCAACCGAAATACACAGTTATTTTTTTACCAAAAAAGTTGAGAATATCCCAACAAATTAAAAATAAGGATGTGAAAGTATGAAAAAAGGAAAAAGGAAAGTATGAAAAAAGGAAAATGGAAAGTAACAATGCAATATCTTGGCGGCGTTGAAAAATATTCAGTGGTTAGGATAAAAGATACAAGCCAGCCAGAGCATGGCGGCAATCGTGAATACGCTATGGGTTACACCGAGGACAGGAATGAAGCGGAAGCCTTGTGCGAAAAGCTCAACATGGAGGAGCAGGCAAATGAAAGTAAATGACATTGTAAAAGAAATTCCGACCACTGAGGAGCAGTGCATGACCTATTGCGAGGAGGGCGGCAAGCCCAAGTATAAGGTAACACGCATCATAAGCAATGGCACTTTCAAATTATATAAGTGCGTTGCAGCAGGCTATAAGTTTCTGAAGTCAAGAGCAAACGATCCTTTCTTTAAGGAGGTTACATAGTATGTCAATTTTAGAAATGAGTGCAGTACAGCGAAATAATATGGAGGTTGAAAACCTTATAACCTTTGTTGACAACCTCATTACTCTTGGCACCCGAATCACAGAAAACAAAGAAACCCTTGAGACAACGGCTCAAACAATCAGAAATGAAACGGCAAGGGATATGTTTATGACAATGGATGAGGTTGGCTTGGCTCTCCGCTGCACCCCCGAAAAGGCGGCGGAATATCTGGAGCGTGAGGGCATTAAACGCCACAAGGCTGGCAAGAGTTATGTTGTCAATAAAGCTTTATTCAAAAGACACTTTGAGGAAGGAGGGAAATACTGATGCTTAACATCTTTAAAAAAAGAGCCGAAAAGAAAAAAGCCTTGCAGCAGGCTAAAGAGCAGAGAAAAGCTGAAAGGCACAAGGATGATGCACAGAAAATAGCAGACAGAAAGGCTATTGCTAATGCGTATTTTGATTTAATCGGCAAAGGAAAAAGCACCAAGTAAACGGACATTTACTCGGTGCCAGCATCTCAAAAGAAAGAGAAGCCCTAACTCAATTAAATACTTTATCACAAATCTTTCAAAAAGTCAAGTTTTTAAGCGGTTTTCGGACCGTTTTGAAACTCGATTAAAAGTAATAATTTTAGAACAAGTTTAAATGATAGATGTGCTTTTCCTCCTTAACATAAAAACAATATATCTCTTATTGTTGAGGGAGAAAAGATTAGGGGTCTGGGGAAAGAAAAGGGGGAACGCCTTGT
>CALGGQ010000112.1 GCA_937915775.1 uncultured Clostridia bacterium
CAAAGCCAGCGTTTACCGACTTTGACAGGCTCGTTTTGCGCCATCAAGCCGTTTTCTTTAAAAAAGTATTTACACTTACCGATTTTCTGCAGACCTTTCAGCGGCTTGTAATCCTCGCCGAAGTAATACCAGACTTTGTAGATGGGCTCACCGATGTCTTCCACATTGATTGGACGAAGGTTGCCGTAGCTGTATGCCCAGCCCTTCACCTTGTTGCCGTTTTCGTCCAGCGCGTACTTAATGGCGCCCTTCTTGGTTCTTATGAAGGTGTATGGAGCGTCGGGACATTCTTCATCTTCCCACAGATAGGCAACCATCGTGTCATAATCCTTTGCTGTCGGCTTTACCGCGGCGAACGCCACGCTTGCGCTGAGCCCCGTCACCAGCATCACAGCGGATAACAGCAAACTAAGTAATTTTTTCATTTTTATCCCTCCAAATAAATGATTTGATTGATGTTCCGTGCTATAGCATCTTTACTATAGCATGTTTTCATTAGAAAAAGATGAGAAATTTGTTAACAGTTTTTGCCGATTTAATAAACGGATTCTAAAAGCTATGTCTGTTTTATGAATAGCAGCACCCCCCTGAAAAAACAAAATGCGTACAGCCGAAACTGTACGCCAAAAACGCAAGCTCAACTGTCGCCAAACATTATTCCAAAGCACCCACTAAAGTACGTCGAAACGAGTATGCGTTTTTATCAAAAGATAAAAGGACATACTTATGATGGGCATATTCAGCTGGAATAATATTTGGCATCTATATTTTATCATTAATACAGAAGTAAGTCAAGTTAAATCGCGCTTATGACGGTATGTGCATCGCACTGCGGCATTACGGCTGTTGACTTTGCAGCGGCGTGACCGTATAATAAAGGCGGAGGGTAAAGCGATGAGTTACGATTATGTTCTGATTCTCGGCGGGCCGCTTGACGGTGAGCAGCCGTCGCCGCTGCTGCTGGAGCGCGTGAAAAAGGGCGCCGCGCTGCTGCAGGAAAATGCGCGTCTGACGGCAGTCGTTTCCGGCGGCATCAAGGGCGAAACGCAGCGTCTCAGCGAGGCGGAAATTATGAAAAATGCGCTGCTCGCGCTCGGCATCGACGAGGAGAGAATTCTCCTGGAGCCTGAGGCTAAGACAACGCTGCAGAATTTTCAGTTTACCAAAAAGCTGCTCGGCGAGGATGCGAAGGTCGCCTTCGTCACCAGCCGCTTCCACATCTGGCGCAGCAAAAAGATTATGCAAAAGGCAGGCGTCAGCTACGAGGCGATTGCCGCACCTAACGGCGCGCACTCGCTCGGCTTCCGCATCCGCGAGGCGTTCCTGCGTCCCCTTGCCGCCCTCGGCATCATCTGGTAAAACTTTTTTGAAAAAGTTTAAAATTTTACTTGATAATTCCAACAAGATGTGTTATAGTATCTCTTGCAAAAAAGCACATAACACAGAGGTATAGTGTAACGGTAACACTCCGGACTCTGACTCCGTCATTTAAGGTTCGAATCCTTATACCTCTGCCATTCTTGTACCACTTATGTGATACAAGGTAAAAGCCCTGTATATCAGGGCTTTTTTGTTTTTGTGCTATTCTGCAAGCAGGGTTTTTACCCTGCTTTTTGCTTTTGTAAATATATAACTCGGTGAAAATTATTTCTATTTTTCATCGGGTTCAAACAATTTTCATCGGGTTATCGCATTTTTCACCGGGTTAAAAATAGTTGAACTTTTTTACTTATTATGATATCATAATAGTCGATACAAAGGGCCCTTTTTTAGTTTGTAGTATTTATGTTCGTGGCTACAAACGTCGTGTTATTCATTCCCTTTGTATTTCCTTTCTGGTTCTCATCATTTCGGTGGTGAGAACTGTTTTTATTGAAAGCAATAAATATGTGTGTTATAATTAATAAAAAATAGTCGACATGGTTGGTGATTAATATGTCAAAACCGAATCAAAACAAAGATTCTGGATGGCTCGGTAATCTATATGACCTTGATGGTGATGGACACACCGATGCGGCAGAAACCGCTTTAATGTTTATGATTTTTGATGAAATGCAAAAAGAAGCGGAACAGCAAAAACAAGCACAACAGTCAAAAACATACGATCTTGACGAGTGGGACCTTAACCCTAATGAGGTTGATATGGACAGTTTAGATATTAAAGGAATATAGGAGAAACAAATGCCAGTAGTAATAATTATAATTGTTATTATCATTGCTGCTTTGATTATGTATAGCGTTAATAGTTCCTCACAGGCTAAGCAAGAACAAGCAGCTGTAAACGAATTAAGAAAAAAGCAGCAAGAAGAGAGTATTGAAAGCAGAAAGAATTATGTTGAATCGCTGGGTCCTAACACAAGGATTATACTTAACGACGGCCTTCATCTTTTTTTCAAAAATGACGAAGAAGAGTTTTTTGGTCTGGACGAAACTGGCAAAACATATAGTTTCGATGGGTTATTGCACATAAACAAGGAAACTACCGGTATTTCTTTTATGCATAAAGACTCATACGATCTTTGTGTTGGCAAATGCATCGGGAATCCGGGTTCTGCTAATCCAATATCCACAGCATCCGTAAACAAGATTTATGCTGAAATGAAGCCTGTTCTCCGCAACAATCTTTATAAGATGCTTGAAGAGTATGGAGTTAATCCAACCCATGAATATGAATGGGATACGGATATATTTGGTTGCGACATAAACTCAAAACAGTTTTATTTTACATATGGATGTCCGCAAGTTTATGATTTCTCAGCATTACACAAAGTAACCATTGAGGATTTATCTCATAACAGCTTGAGCGATGCTAATTATGCTATTCATGTTTATTTGTGGAGCGATGATGGCGTTTTGGATGAGTTCCCGTATATTGATATATACTTTGATTACAAGGATGCCACTTTCAATAATCTTCTTGCGATGTTCAAAGGAATAAAAAATCGGCAATAACAGCAGTATTTCCCCCCTAACCTTATCGTTGGTTAGGGGGCTTTTTTGTGAATAAGGATTTGTAGTTGTATGATAGTATCACACTATCTCACTACTTTGGCCGATTTCGGGCAAAAGTAGTATGATGATATGTGAGTTGTCACACCACTACACTACTTCCGGCCGATTTTCAATTATGATATGTATAGTATCATACTATCAACACTACTTAGTACTATATCGGCCATAAATGGGCCAAATACCGGCAATAATATGCAGATATCAAGATATCATCCGGGCAAATTCGGGCATTATTTCGCAAAGTAGTATGATGATATGTAGGTTGTCACACTACTACACTACTTCCGGGCAAAAATCAGGAAAGTAGTGTTATGATATCTTATGATATGACATCATCAGACTACTTCCGGCAAAATTCGGCAAAAATCGCCCTTGTGATATATAGTATGTCATATCATCACACTACTACACAACTAAAAAAGCACCGCAGCTGCAACTGCGATGCTCCTATCTTAAGGGGAGGCCGTGTATTCCCCTGCGACAAGTCCCGATACACTTATTACTCACCAGACGGTTAACTTGGCTTGAGCATGGGCAGAAAGACGACATTACTACCACTCATCGTCTCGGCACTTCCTTGTCGCAAGTAAATAATATCGCTTTTCAAGTGGCGCGTCAACGATAACTGCTTAAAGTGTAGAAGATAATGCAACATTCGTGAGTAGTAAAACCATCACCAAAGA
>CALGGQ010000113.1 GCA_937915775.1 uncultured Clostridia bacterium
TTATGAAAAAACCTATTTCCACTGGCTGGAGAATATCCGCGATTGGTGTATTTCCCGTCAGCTCTGGTGGGGACACCGTATTCCCGCCTGGTATTGTGATGACTGCGGCGAGATTACCGTCGCGCGTGAAACGCCTTCGAAGTGCGCGCACTGCGGCAGCGAACATATTCAGCAGGACCCCGATACGCTGGACACCTGGTTCTCCTCAGCGCTCTGGCCGTTCTCCACGATGGGCTGGCCGGACGAAACGGAGGACTTCAAAAAGTACTATCCGACGGATACGCTCGTCACCGGCTATGACATCATTCCGTTCTGGGTCATGCGTATGATGTTCTCGGGCATTGAGCAGACCGGCAGAGTACCGTTTGACACGGTGTTAATTCACGGTCTGGTGCGTGACGCACAGGGCAGAAAGATGAGCAAGTCCCTCGGCAACGGTATTGACCCGCTCGAAGTGATTGAGGAATACGGCGCGGACGCGCTGCGCTTTACGCTTGCTACGGGTAATTCGCCCGGCAACGATATGCGCTTCTCGGATGACAGGGTAAAGGCTTCGCGTAACTTTGCGAATAAGCTCTGGAATGCTGCGCGTTTCGTTTTAATGTATCTCGGTGAGGACTATCAGTACAGCGGTTTGCCCAAAACGCTCACCGTTGAGGATAAATGGATTCTCTCCAAAGCCAACACCCTTGCCAAAGAGGTGACGGAAAACCTCGATAAATTCGAGCTCGGCATCGCGGTTTCCAAGCTCTATGACTTCATCTGGGATGTGTTCTGCGACTGGTATATTGAGCTGGCGAAAATCAGGCTGCAGGGCGATGATGAGGCGGCAAAAGAAAACGTCAAGGCTGTTCTTGTGTTCGTGCTGACGTATATTCTGAAGCTCCTGCACCCGTTTATGCCGTTCATCACGGAGGAAATCTA
Organism: uncultured Clostridia bacterium; assembly: GCA_937915775.1. Lineage (GTDB taxonomy): Bacteria > Bacillota > Clostridia > Oscillospirales > Acutalibacteraceae > Eubacterium_R. The sequence continues at coordinate 925 of CALGGQ010000113.1, forward strand.
TCAGGCGATTCCGCACGATACGGAGTCGATTATGATTGCCGATTGGTGTCAGTATGACGAAGCGCTGAACTTCAAAGAGGAAGAACAGAAGCTCGAGATGATTATGACGGCGATTAAGGCAATCCGTAACCGCCGTGCCGAAATGAATATTCCGCCGAGCAAGAAATCAAAGCTCTATATTGAATCGGAGCAGAGCGATGTGTTCACCTCCGGCGCTGATTTCTTCAAGCGTCTGGCGTTTGCGAGCGAGGTGGAGGTTGCCCCTGCTTTCAGCGACCTCGGCAACGTGGTCACGATTATCACGAACAGCACAAAGCTGTATATTCCGCTCGGTGACTTGGTGGACTTTGAAGCGGAGAAAAAGCGCCTGGAAAAAGAGCTGAAAGCCGCACAGGAGAAGCTGGAATTCATCAATAAGAAACTCAGCAACCCCGGCTTTGTCAGCAAAGCGCCCGAAAGAGTGGTCAACCAGAATAAAGAGGAAGCGGCGAAATTACAGGAGCGCATTGCCGGTATTGAAAAATCCATCAGTGAAATCGGATAGTATCCTTTATGACGTATGTTGAAGCGTTAAACTTCATACAAAGTAAAAAGAGCCTCGGCGTAAAGCCGGGGCTTGAACGTGTGAAGGCGCTTCTGGCGCGGCTCGGCAATCCGCAGAACGCATACAAGGTCATTCATATTGCCGGAACGAACGGCAAAGGCACCGTCGCCGCTACGCTCGCCAGAGAACTGAAAAAGAGCGGCTACACTGTTGGTCTGTTCACTTCGCCGTGGGTGATTGATTACCGCGAGCAGATTCAGCTGAACGGGGCATTCATCAGCGAGGCGGATTTTGCCGAAACCGTCACCAAATGTGTGGACGACGCCTGCACGGAATTTGAACTGCTCACCGCTGTGATGTATCAGTTTTTTGCGGATAAAAGGGTAGACTACGCTGTGGTGGAATGCGGTATGGGCGGCGCAGGCGACGCGACGAATGTGGAGGCGCATAACCTGTCTGTCATCACCGCCATTGCGCTGGACCATACGGATTACTTCGGCAACTCCTTGGAAGCCATCGCGCGCGAAAAAGCGGGCATTCTGCGCAGGGACGGTACCTGCATTATGTATCCCGATAACGCGCTTCGTCCGATATTTGAGGAGCGCTGTCAGCGCCTTGTGATTGCCGACAGACCGCACAAGCTCGCGCTTGTCAACACCGTACTGCGCGAACTGGATTTACCGCCGACGGATACCGTGCAGCACCTGCCGGCACGGCTGGAAATCCTGCATAATGTGCTGCTGGACGGCGGTCATAACGTCAGCGCAGCGAAGTGGCTGGCGCCGCATCTGCGCTTTGAAACGGCGGTTATCGGTATGCTGAAGGACAAGGACGTGGAGGGCTATCTCTCCGTTGTGGCACCGCGCTGCAAGACGATTATTGCCACCAATATTCCGAGCGAACGCGCGCTGCCTGCCGAGGTGCTGGCGGATATCGCGGAGGATTTTTGCGATAATGTCCTCGTCATTGATAACCCTGCCGACGCGGTAAAGCATAAGGATTTAACGCTCGTCTGCGGCTCGTTCTATCTGGCGCGTGAAGTACGCAAATATTTATTATAAGCCTATATAATTCAACAAAATTTTCACCTGCAACCTGCTATGCTGATAGCAGGTTGTTTATTTTTGATGGGAGTGATACGGTGAATACCACGATTGAAGCCTCGGGAGAGCTGCTGCTCGTTTACCTCAGCGGCGAGCTTGACCACCATACCGCGCGCACCATTCGGGAGCAGACGGATACCGCCATTGCGATGAAGCAGCCGCGGCATCTGATACTCGATTTTAAGAACGTCACGTTTATGGATTCCGCGGGTATCGGGCTGGTGATGGGCAGGTACCGCGTGATGCAGAGTTATAAAGGCACGATGGAGGTCAGGGGCGTAACATCGCAGACGAAGAAGCTGTTTGAGCTGGCGGGCATCGGCTCCATTGCCATCATCAAGGAGGGATAAAATGCAGAACCATTTCAAACTAACGGTGGACAGCAGAAGCATTAACGAGGCGTTCTGCCGTGCCGTTGTCGCCGCTTTTATGATGCCGCTGGACCCGACGATTGAGGAGCTGTCCGACGTCAAAACAGCCGTTTCAGAGGCAGTGACGAATGCCATTGTCCACGGCTACGGCGATGCCGGCGGCGTGATTACCGTTGAGGGCAGTATCAAGGATAACGGCATGGTTACGGTAAAAATCAGCGATAAAGGCGTCGGTATTCCCGACGTCGCCAGAGCGATGGAGCCGCTGTATACCACAGGTGGCAGCGACAGAGCCGGGCTCGGCTTTACGGTGATGCAGTCCTTTTGCGACAGAATGAAAGTCACCTCCAAAGAGGGGAAGGGAACCTCCGTGCTGCTCACAAAACGCATTGCAGGGCGCCGTCAATGGTAGAGGAGCGTGACGATGTCATCGTGCGCAATCTGCCCCTCGTTCACAGCATTGCCAACCGCTTTCGCGGCAGGGGAGCGGAGTATGAGGATTTGTATCAGGCAGGCTGTATCGGGCTGATTAAGGCGGTGGATAATTTTGATGAGAGCCGCGGCTTTCAGTTCTCTACTTACGCCGTACCTGTCATTATGGGTGAGATACGGCGCATCTTCCGCGAGGGCGCCGCCGTCAAGGTATCGCGCGCGCTCAGGGATAAATCCGTTCGGGTGCAGGCAGTCCGGGAGCAATTTATCCGTCAGCAGCAGCGCGAGCCGACGGTAACGGAGCTTGCCGAGCAGAGCGGGCTCGAACAGCAGGAAATCGCAGAGGTGCTGCAGCTCCTCAGCCCGACGGTGTCGCTGAGCATCGACAGCAGCGAGGGCGAGGAGGAATGGGATATCCCCGTGGATGAAACGGACAGGCTGTTTGACCGCCTTTCCGTATCCGAAGCGCTGACCGCCTTAAACCCGACGGAGCGCCGCATCCTGCATTACCGCTTCTTTGAGGATAACACGCAGATGCAAACCGCGAGGCGCCTCGGCATCTCACAGGTGCAGGTCTCCCGCAAGGAAAAAGCCCTCCTCCTCAAATTGCGGCAAAGACTGGAATAGTTAGTAGTTAGTAGTTACGGTGTGGGCTATGCCCACACCCGATACATTCTGATTGAAAAGGTGATGTTACCAATATCATTCACTGGTATTCTGAAAAAAACACTTGCATTTTTCAAATAAATCTGTTATAGTATACCCGTTACGTCACAATATGACATAGGGGTATAGCTCAGTTGGTAGAGCAGCGGTCTCCAAAACCGCGTGCCGAGGG
>CALGGQ010000114.1 GCA_937915775.1 uncultured Clostridia bacterium
CTGTATCATCCGCGCACCTGTATGTCACCCATCACCAAGGAGGGCGTTGAAACGGCGATGTTTGACCTCGCAAAGTACCGCGGTGAATACGGTTATCTCGGCCTGGTGGACACGATGACCGATATGATGATGAATACTATCGGCGGTGTATGCGGCATGATCGGCATGATTATTTACCGCAAAAAGCACCCTGTACAGGAGGAAAACGTATGAAGCGATTATTAGCAGTATTACTCAGCATAGTATTAGCCGTTTCGTTTGCAGCATGCAGCAAACCGGCCACTGACGAAACAACGCTTGCGCCGGAGGAAAGCACCTCGGCAACCGTCGATGGCGAAAGCGGGACCGAGGGTGAAACCGAGAGCCAGCCCGATGACACTGCCACACAAACAGAAGCGGTCGCAGAGCCCGTGACGAACGAAAACGGCGATGTTCTGATTGTGATGCCCTCCTCGTTTTATGATGAGGGTGTGGAGCCGAGTGCAGAGATAACCGACGAAATGAAGGAGCATGGCGTCAAGGATGCTTACGTCAATGAGCAGGGCACGCTGACCTATGTGGTCGGGGCAGAGAGCTATGAAGGCCTTAAGGCGTATATGTATGACCAGGTCGGCGAGGCGCTCAGCCAATACCCGCAGCGGCAGACCTTTGTCAAGAACGTTGCTTGCAGTGCGGACTTTTCCGTTATCAACCTGCAGGTGGACAGGGAAGGCTATGAGGAGACGATGGGTAACTTTGCCATTGTCTGGGAAGCCGGCTTATACGGCCAGATGTATCAGATTTTTGCCGGTGTACCCGAGGAAAGCCTGAATGTTAATGTGATACTCACCGATGTTGATACGGGAGAAGCGATTGAAAAGGCCCACTATCCGTCAAATCAGAATTAATCAAGCAGTGTTTCAATGATGTTACACACGCCGTTGTGATTGTTGGTATCGGCAATCACAGCGGCTTTTTCTTTGATGGAGGGGAAGGCGTTGCCCATCGCGACGGCGACGCCGGCTTTTTCAAGCAACAGCAAGTCGTTTTCGCCGTCGCCGAATGCCATCGTTTCGGAAATATCAATGTTCAGATGCCTGCAGAGGACAGCCAGCGCCTCGCCCTTGTCCGTGCCGCGGTTCGTGATTTCCGCAAAGCGGTCGCCGAGAAGGCAGTACTGCAAATTACCGATGGCGTTCATCGCGCGGATTAATTCATCGCGGACGGCTTTGTCGGCACAGTTGACAAAGAATTCGTCCGCCGTGCGTGTGGGTTCGGCATACAGCGCCTCAATGCTGTCTGTTACCTTGCGGGAGGAAAAGACGTAATCGGCAAGCGGCGTGCCGGTAAAGGTCCTTTTGTAATATTCGTAAACGTCCGGCTCCGCGTAACCCACGCCGTCGGTAAACGGCTCAAAGCGGCAGTCGAGCGCGCGCAGCGCCGTAATGATTTGGCGGCAGCGTGCGTTATCGATGGTGAAGGAATACAGGCTTTTGCCTGTTTTGGCGTCGATAATCTGCGCGCCGTTGGAGCAGATGTAGTAGTCGATTTCTTTCAGTTCGCGGATGCAGGAGGGGATACCCTTCAGCGGCCGTCCCGTTACGGGAACAAGCTGAACGCCCTGTGCTTTTGCCTTGGCAATTGTTGCCGCTGCACCGTCGCAAAGCTGCTTGTCATCATTAAGCAGCGTGCCGTCCAAATCGGCACCGATGAGTTTAATGTGTTTTTTCTCGTTCATTTTTGCTTCGCCTCATTGACATCTTGTTAGGTAAATTCTATACTATAATTAAGAAAAAGTAAAGGCAGGAATGGATGATGAAAATCAATCTCAGGCAGGCAAGGAAAATGCAGACGCTCTACGGCTGGGGTACCTCGGCGTGCTGGTGGGCGCAGGCGTGCGGCGACGAGCTGGCGCAGAATGAAATTGCCGAGCTGCTTTACGGCGGCAGCGGACTGAAGCTGAATATTTACCGCTACAATATCGGCGGCGGCTTTGAGGAGGGCAACTGCCGGATTGAAAATCCGTGGCGCCGCACGGAATCCTTTATGCTCTATGATCGCGAAAAGGAAGAGGAGAGCTGGGATTTTTCGCGTGATGCGAACGCCGTTGCCGTGATGAAAAAGAGCCTGGAAAAGGGCAATGTTGACACGCTGATTCTGTTTTGCAATTCGCCGCACTGGAGCCACACCTCCACCGGTCAGACCTCGGGCAGCCTGCTGTATCACACCTGCAATATTCCGAAGATGAATTACCGCCGCTTTGCCGATTATGTGCTGACGGTGGCGCAGCATTTTCTCGATGAGGGGCTGCCGGTCAAGTACGTCAGCCCGATTAACGAGCCGCAGTGGAAATGGGGCGGCGGCTTTGTGTGGCAGGAGGGCTGCCACTACGAGTTGGAGGAAGTGAAGGAAATCTATCATATCTTCGCCGAGGAAATCCTGAAAAGAGAAATGCCGATTTACCTTTACGGTCCCGAAAGCGGCGAGATTATGGGGACGACGGTTGACTATTTCAACGAGCTGTACAGCGACGAATTCATCAAAAAGGTGATGCCGATTTTCGCCTTCCATTCCTATCATGCGGATGACAGCCCGAATATCCGCCGCGATTTCAGAAAAACGCTGGTGGAGCCCAACCCTGATATCCGTTTTGATATGAGCGAGTGGTGCGAACTGCCGAATAAGAGCCACACCCGCGATTTTAAGGGCGCGCTGATTACCGCACGCATCATCGGGCAGGATATCATCTATGCCGGTGCGCAGAGCTGGACGTCCTGGGTAGCGGCGAACAACCTCCACCGCGACGAGGACGGCAGGGATTTTTCCGATGCGATGCTCAGCGGATCGCTGCATTTTGAGGAGTGGACGGTCAACGAGCGCTTCTGGGCGATGCTGCACTATTCCGCGTATATTCCCGTCGGTTCGACAGCGCTGGATATCGGTTATTATAATACCGACGGCGATAATGATTTTAACGTCTTTGCCTTTGAAACCCCAAAGGGAGAAACGGTGCTCGTCGTCGTGAACGAGGGCGAGGAAACGGCGCTGGAGATACAGGGCGATTTCACCAAAATGAAAACCGTGTATTCCACGCAGGACAGAAAGCGCGTGATTGAAAAGCAGCCGTTCACGCCGCATTTTCCCGTGCAGGCGCAGGCTATTTATACAATAGTATTAAAATAAGCGCATTGGCATAAGGATTTCGGCAAATTGGAATTTGTCGAGATAGTGACCAGTGACCAGTGGCTAGTGACCAGT
>CALGGQ010000115.1 GCA_937915775.1 uncultured Clostridia bacterium
CTCGCTACCTCCACCTTGGCAAGGTGGCGCTCTACCGGATGAGCTAAATCCGCATTTGCTTTTGCATATGTAATTATACATAGGCAAAAGCAATTTGTCAAGAGAAAATTTCAGATATTGATGCCGAGCTCCTGAATTTTATCCCGCACCTTCAGCCAATCCTGAAATGCGGTTTCCTTCTGGTTCGGGTTGCGCAGGATGGCGGCGGGGTGGAAGGTTCCCATCATCAGCACGCCGTTTTTCTCAAGGAATTCCCCGTGCTGCTTTGTCACGCGGAAATCGGGAGAAATGAGCCGCTGTGCTGCAATTCTGCCGACGCAAATAATGATTTTCGGGCGGATAATCTTAAACTGTTCTCTGAGCCATGCGATGCACATATCCTGCTCCTCGGGCTTCGGATCGCGGTTTTGCGGCGGGCGGCATTTCACCATATTGGCAATATACACATTCTTTTCGCGGCTGAGATCGATGCTTTCGAGGAATTTATCCAGCAGCTTGCCGCTTCTGCCGACGAACGGCTCGCCCTGCAAATCCTCTTGCTCGCCCGGTCCCTCGCCGATGAGCATAATATCCGCGTCCTTTTTACCGACGCCGAATACGAGATTCGTTCTGCCCTCACAGAGTCCGCATTTTGTACAGCTTTTACATTCCTTTTCCAGTGCGTCAAGCGTCATCCTTTCACGTCCTTTCCCTTCTTCTTCTATCATAGCAAATTTATGGTTGAAAAACAATGCAAGATAGGTTAAAATATCAAAGGAAATTAAAAAAGCATTTTTGGAGGAAGAAAAATGGCAAATCAGGTATTAGTTGAAATGTCTGCACGTCATGTGCATGTATCACAGGCAGATCTTGAAACCCTGTTCGGTGCAGGTTACGAGCTCACGGTGAAAAAGTGGCTCTCCCAGCCCGGTCAGTTCGCCTGTGAGGAAAGAGTCAAGGTCATCGGCAGCAAGGGCGAATTCCCTGCCGTTTCCATTCTCGGTCCTGTCCGCCCGGACACACAGGTTGAGCTTTCCCTCACCGACGCGCGCTCCATCGGCGTAATCGCTCCTGTCAGAGAGAGCGGCGATCTGGACGGCAGCGGCGTTTGCAAAATCGTCGGTCCGTGCGGCGAAGTGGAAATCAATAAAGGCGTTATCGCAGCAAAGCGTCACATTCACGCCACCCCGCAGGACGCAGAAGCATTAGGTCTGGTCAACGGCGAAATCGTCTCCGTTGAAATCCCGACAGCGAATGACAGAAGCCTCACCTTTGGCGACGTCGTCGTCCGCGTATCCGAAAAATATGCGCTCGCGATGCACATCGACACCGATGAAGCCAATGCCGCCGGCATGGCGCCGAACACAATGGGCACTATCATTAAGTAAGCAAGGAAAAAATTAACGGACAGTCGGTTGACTGTCCGTTTTCATTTTTTATTCGGTAACCGTAAAGCCTTCTGCTTCACGCTTTGCGGCAAGCTCCGCCTGCATTTTCTTTTTATTTTCGCCCGAAATCGGGTAGAAGAACATCGGGATGGAACACAGCAGCATGCTTAACCCGGGAATGATGGAAACCAGCGAGAACATCGCAAAGTTCTGCCATCTCGGCAGCTCGGTTGCCGCCATAATGGCGGTGGAGGAGAGCATCTTATCCGG
>CALGGQ010000116.1 GCA_937915775.1 uncultured Clostridia bacterium
CCTGCTCATCCCGCCCGTCAAAGCCTTCCTCGGCAGCTGGAAGCTGGGCTTTGCTCTGCCGGAGACTGCGACGGGTTACGGGTATGTCAACGCCGCTTCTGATAAATACAGCCCCATCGCGCCGCTGACGCACGCGAGCCTCTTCCTGCTGATCTCCTCGCTCACCGGATTGCGGTATTATCGCAAAAAAGGGTGGATCCGCCGCGAGAACTATCGCGCGGTCCTGCTGCGCTCCGTCAGCAAGACGGCGCCCTCCGGCTTTTCGGTCATCGGCTTTCTGATCATGTCCCGCATCATGAGCGGCTCCGGACAGACGGCGGTCCTGGCCGCCGGAATGGCCTCGGCCCTCGGCGGCTTTTATGCGGCTCTCGCCCCCATGGTCGGCCTGATCGGAGCCTTCATGACCAGCAGCAATATGGCCTCGAACATCCTGTTTTCCGAATTCCAGCTCACCACCGCGCGTCTGCTGGGCGTCAATATCCCGGCCATCCTCGGCGCACAGACGGCAGGCGGCGCGATCGGCACGGCGACCTGCCCCGGCAACATCATCCTCGGCTGCACCACCGCCGGGATCGGCGGCTCGGAGGGCGACGTGCTGAAGAAGACGCTGCCGCTCAGCCTGGCGGCAGCGGCGCTGCTCGGTCTGTTTGCGGGCGTGGTTTGGGATACCGTCAGTGCGCAGCACCGCGGGTTCAACGCCTTCTTTCTGATGGCGGCGTGCTTTTTCGCTTCGGCGTTGGTCACGCTGATTTTCCGCAACACGTTCTGGTTCGGCGTGCTGTATACGGTGGTGGCAGCGCTGCTGTATGTGCTGCTGTACTGGCTGCTGTTTATTCTGCTGCGCTCCTCAGACGGCGCGGGCAGTGCGCTCGGACTCTTTTATATCCCGTGCTTTGTGTATACGGCGGCGGTGTCGCCGCTTGTGCTGCTGGTGCTGACGCCGCTCAAAAACAGGCTCAGCCGCAGCGAACAAATCGAAAAATAATCAATGAGAAAAATCTTGCGAAAGGAGGGGAAGTATGGGCAGAACGTATAAAAGCGGCAGAACCGTGCTCGCAGTCGTGCTTGTCGTGCTGACAATGATCGGCTTCGGCTACCGGCTGTATGACATTCAGATTGTCAACCACGAATTCTATGCCGCCCAGAATAATACCGTCAGAACCTATACCGTTCCGCTCCCTGCCGCAAGAGGTGAAATTGTGGACCGCAACGGCAACCCGCTGGTCACTAACCGCCAGGGCAACAGCATTGTGCTGAACGCCGCGTACTTTCCCTCTGCGGAGGAGAACGACGCAAGAAACGCGATTATCCTGAACTTAATTAACCTGTTCAATGCGAGCGGAGAAGCCTTTGTACATAACCTGCCGCTCAAGCTATCGGGCGATACGGTAACGTTTTTTACGGAGGAGGATTCCGACCGGTATGAAACGGACATCGCCACCATGAAAAGCCGCGATATGTTCAATTTGCAGGACTACGCCACGGCGCAGAACTGCTTTGACGCGATGGTGGAAAAATACGGGCTGGAGGCGTTGGTGCAGGCAGGCGACCTTGCCACCGCGCTTGAAATCGGCAACGTCCGCTATGAGCTGACGCGCCTGCTGTTTTCCGTTTCCAACCCCGTTACGATTGCCGATGATGTCAGCGATAAAACGGTGGCGACGATTAAGGAAAACGCCGCGGATTACCTCGGCGCAGACGTGCAGGTAGTGGCGTACCGCGAGTATACGGATTCCACCTTAGCGCCGCATATTATCGGCACGGTGCGCAAAATCAACGCCGAGGAGTATGCCCGCCTGAAGAACGAGGGCTACGGCATTGAGGATGAAATCGGCGAGTCGGGTATCGAGGCGGCGATGGAGCCGTATTTGCGCGGTACACCGGGCGAGCTGACCGTCACGATTGACGGCGACGGTAACGTTACCGAGGAGGTGACGAAGCAACCGGCGCAGGGCGATACCATCGTCCTTACGATTGATAAGGATTTGCAGAAGCTGGCGCAGACAGAGCTGGCAAAGACCTGCCTAAGCGTTGATTATTACCGCTCCACCGGCGCCGTGGTGATGGAAAACTGCACCAATGGCGAGGTGCTTGCCGCCGCGAGCTATCCCACCTACGACCTGAAGGATTACTATACGAAATACAATGAGCTTATCAAGGAGGATAACACCCCGCTGTATAACCGCTTTGCGATGGGTACCTATGCGCCCGGCTCCACCTTTAAGCCGATGATGGCGGTGGCGGCGCTGCAGGAGGGTGCTATCACCGAGGACACGCGCTTTAACTGCGATAAGGTGTTCAAAATCCGCGATATGGAATTCAAATGTACGGACTGGCACGGCGGCGAAAACGTCCGCACCGCGCTGCGTGATTCCTGCAACGTTTTCTTCTATAACTGTTCCCAGCGGCTCGGCATTGAAAAGATGAATCTTTATGGCGCGATGTTCGGTCTGGGCGATAAAACGGGGGTGGAAATCCCCGAAGCCAAGGGCATTCTCGCCGGTCCCGAATACCGCAAGCGCTTTGATATGACCTGGCGCCCCGGCGATACCGTTCAGGCTGCCATCGGTCAGTCGGACAACCTGTTTACGCCGCTTCAGCTGTGTAACTACTGCGCTTCCATTGCTAACGGCGGCACGCGTTATCAGATGCATTTCGTCAAGGCGCGTATCTCCAACGCCACGGGCGTGGTCAATGAAACAGGCGCGAATGTCGTTCGCACGATTGACGCGGACGAGCAGAATATCAACGTCGTCAAGGAAGGTATGCGCATGGTTGCCACCGAGGGCGGACCGTCCTATGTGTTCGACCAGATTGATACGCCGGTTGCCTGTAAGACCGGTACCTCCACCGTTGTGGTGAAGGGGAATAAGCACAACAACGGCTTTCTGATTACCTTTGCGCCGTACGATAACCCGGAAATCAGCGTGGCGTCCGCTATCGAGCTCGCCGGTTCCGGCTCGTCGACCTCGCAGATTACCGCAGCAGTGATTGATTATTACTATTCTCATAACAGCAATGAAAAGAAAGCGCTGCCTGAGGGCACATTAATCAACTAATAATCTGATAAAATTCTTGTACTCATCAGAATTTTGTGCTATAATAATTCTAATTAGCAAAGACCCAATAACAATAATAGGAGGGAAAGGTATGAATATTGCTTTAATTGCGCACGATGCCAAGAAAGAGCTGCTGGTTCAGTTTTGTATTGCTTATTGCGGTATTCTCAGCCGCCACGATGTCTGTGCCACCGGCACAACGGGCAAGCTGGTGAAGGAAGCAACCGGGCTGAATATCAACTGTTTTCTGAGCGGACCGCAGGGCGGCGGGCAGCAGATTGCCAGCCGTATTGCGTTTAATGAGATTGACCTGCTGATATTTTTCCGTGACCCGCTGACCGCCAAGCCGCATGAGCCGAATGACAGCAACCTGCTGCGCCTGTGCGATGTTCATAACATTCCCTTTGCCACGAACATTGCCACGGCGGAGGCGTTAATCCGCGGTGTGGAGCGCGGCGATTTTGAATGGCGGGAAATCGTCAATCCCCGCTATAATAAAAAGTAAAACAAAGGGCGGTCGTCGTACCGCCCATAAAACTGTTTACAGGAGAAAGCCATGGCATTAATTACAAAGGCGATTAAGGGCACGAACGATGTCCTGCCGTCGCAGGTACATAAGAATCAGTACATTGAGGCGACCTGTCTTTCCGCAGCTGAGAATTTCGGCTTCAAGGAGATGCGTACGCCTGTTTTTGAGCATACGGAGTTGTTTCAGCGCGGCGTGGGCGATACGACAGACGTCGTGCAGAAGGAGATGTATACCTTTGACGATAAGGGCGGCCGCTCGATTACGCTGCGCCCCGAGGGTACGGCAGGCGCGGCGCGCGCGTTTCTGGAAAACGGACTTTCCAACGAGGC
>CALGGQ010000117.1 GCA_937915775.1 uncultured Clostridia bacterium
CCGGTTAAACCTGCAATCAAATCCATATTGATATTTTCAAAGCCGCATTGCTTCGCAAGCTGATAAGCTTGAATCGTTTGCTCCGTTGTATGCCGTCTGCCGACTGCGGCACGCACCGCATCGTTAAAAGTCTGCGGATTAATGCTGATGCGGCTGACGCCGTGTGAGAGCAGCGTTTGCAGCTTGGCTTCGGTAACGGTGTCCGGTCTGCCTGCCTCCACCGTATATTCACGCAAGGTTGATAAATCGTAATGACATTCCAACACAGCAAGGATTTTATCGAGTTGTGTGCTGCTGAGTGTTGTCGGCGTACCGCCGCCAAAATAAATCGTTTCCACCTGCAAGCCCAAATCGCGCACGATTTTGGCATTTTCCGTCAGTTCTTTGCAAAGCAAGTCCACATACGGCTCGATTAGCTCCGCCGCATTTTCAATACTGTGCGACACAAAGGAGCAGTACGAACAGCGCGACGGACAAAACGGAATAGAGATATATAGCGAACAGGAATTGGGCTTTGACAGCGCAATCACAGCATTTTCGCGCTGCATCACCTCCGCCGCCAATTCGATTTTCGGCTCCTGCACCAGGCATTCTCTGAAATATGCTTTTGCGCCATCTTCGCCGAGCAGGTCGCATTTAGCGTGCATCAGCCTGGCAGGACGGACGCCGTAAAGAATCCCCCACGGCGGCGTAAAGCCGGTCATGGCGGAAAGCGTTTGATAAAGCAAAAGGGACATAGCCTGCGCCACATCCTCCCCTTCGCTTACGGTACGCTGCGCCCGCTGCACCTTGGCAACCAGCCTGACCGATACGCTGATACTATTTTGATTTAATTCCGTGGTAACCTCAATTTCGGACGGCTCGTCATTTCTGATTTTTTCGAGCGGGAAAAACATGGTGACGATTTTTTCCGTATGATAGCCGAAACTGTGGTTAATATTATTTAATATCATATATTTATTACATATTCATATAAGGGTTATTTTTGCGTTCAAATTCCAGCGTGGAGATATCCTCGTGACCGGGATAGATTTTATAATCACCGTCAAGCGCTTTTATCCGGCGCAGCGACTGCAGCATTTCCTCCCCCGAGCCTCCGGGAAAATCGGTACGTCCGCACGAACAGCAAAACAGCGTATCACCCGTGAACAGGCAATCCTCGGCAAGATAACACAGTCCGCCCTTGGTATGGCCGGGCGTTGCCATCACCTTAATTGTGATTTCACCGAGCTGAAGCTCATCACCGTCGTGCACCGTTATATCGGCAGAAGTGTACGCCGTCTCCCCTCTTGTGAAAACGGCGAGCGACAGCTTGCCGGAGGAAAGCATCGGCTCGTCCTCTTTAGAGATAACAACCTTGGCACCGTAGCGCTCTTTTACCTGTTTCACAGCGCCGATATGGTCATAATGGCCGTGCGTCAGCAGGATATACTTTAAATCGGTATCGCCAATCAGCGCCTCCATCTTTCCGTTCCAGTAGCTGCAATCCACCAGCGCCGACTGGTTGGTCGCTTCGTCCACAATCAGATAGCAATTGTTAGAGAGCGGCGGAAAAGTGCCTTGCTTCACTATCATTTTATAACTCCTTACTGTCAAGAACAATCGTGACGGGTCCGTCGTTGACCAGCTCAATCTGCATATCGGCGCCGAATTTGCCTGTTTCAACCCGTCTGACGCCGGCATCTTTTAAGCCCTGCACGAAGTATTCATACAGCGGTATTGCCTCAGACGGTGCAGCGGCATCGGTAAAGGACGGGCGCCGTCCGTGACGGCAATCAGCAGCAAGCGTAAACTGCGAAATCACCAGCATTTCGCCACCAATATCCAGACAGGATTTGTTCATCTTGCCGTTTTCATCTTCAAAGACGCGGAGTACGGGCACCTTTTTCAGCAGCTTATCGGCATCCTCTTTGGTGTCGCCGTTTACCACGCCGAGCAGAAGCATAAAGCCGTTTTGACAACTGCCGACCGTCACGCCGTCAATATCGCATTTGGCATATTTCACGCGCTGAAGCACTGCTTTCATTACGCATCCGACCTTTCAATTAAGTATACACCGTTGATTTTACTGAGCATACGGATAATGGATTCCAGATGCTCCTTTCCATTGACGCTGATGGTCAGCGTAATGAGGCAGTTACCGTCGTTAATCGTTCTGGCGTTCACGACGTGCATCTTGACGTGCGCATTCATAATTGCCGCTGTTACATCCAGCAGCAAGCCGTCACGGTTGATGGAATAGACATTCAGCGTAGAACGCGCTTCCACTTTGATATTGGCATCCCAGCGCGCACGAATCCAGCGCTCCGGCTCAGGAGAGTTTTCAATCTCCTGCGGCACATTTTTACAATCGCGGCGGTGGATGGTTACGCCGTGACCGCGCGTAATAAAGCCGATAATCGGCTCGCCCGGCAGCGGATTGCAGCATCTGCCCATATTAATCAGGCAGTTGTCAATTCCCTCCACGATAACGCCGCCGGAGGCATTGCTGCTCTCAGTGCTTGCCGTCACCCGTTCGGGCGTTACGGCAGGCGCTTCCTCTTTTGTTTCCTTCCAGTTCTTATTATATTCATCCTTGACGCCGGGCATCAATCGGCTGATTTTCACACCGCCGTAACCAATCGCGGCATACAAATCATCCACCGTATTAAAGCGCTGGCGCTCGGCAATCTTCTGTAAAAACTCCTCGTATTTGGCATTGTCGTCAAAGCGGATGAGATTACGTTTCAGCTCGTGTTCAAAATCCGCCTTGCCCTGCACGATGTTTTCTTCGCGGCGTTCCTTCTTGAACCCCGCGCGGATTTTGGAGCGAGCCTCGCTCGTTT
>CALGGQ010000118.1 GCA_937915775.1 uncultured Clostridia bacterium
AACTGGTCACTAGCCACTGGTCACTGGTCACTATCTCGACAAATTCTAATTTGTCTATTTATTCTGTTCTGCTTTTTGAAACTTGATGCGCTGGGGCTCGATGGGCTCAAAGACGTTTTCATACGTCCATGTGCCGTTCATGCCCTTGGCGCGGCAGCCGAGCAAAAAGTGCAGCTTGGCGATGCCGAAGTCGATGCTTCTATCCGAATACGGCTCCTCCACATAGGCGGAAAAAATGCCGTTTTCATAGCGGAATTTCACGGGGCGACGGTTCACCGCGGACGGCGCCAGCTCCACCAGCTTCATCCCGTACGCATATGCCTCCGGCAGCTTATCATCGCAGAATTCAAACATATCCTGATAGGATTTATTCTTCTTATGCGTCGCCTTATACATCGTCTTTTCCACGGTGTTGAAGTGCTCCTTCGGATAACCGACCGTCATCACGCAGTAGATGCGCTTATCCTTCGGGAGGTCAAGCATTTCGTACACCTTGTTTTCATTGTAAGTTCCGCCCACCCAGCAGGTGCCGAGCCCGTGATACACGCACTGCAGCATAATGCTTTCACCGTAAAAGCCGCTGTCCTCACGCGCCTTCTGCGTATCGGGTCCGCAAATCACAATCATCGAAAATTTGCCCGCAAAGATACGGAATGCCGGCGTCGCGTCGTCCACAAAAATGAAGTCCAGATCCGCGCTTTCATTGACCGCTTCAATCATTTCCTTAATAACGCTTTTGATGTCCTCGCTCAGCGGTCTTGACTGATACGCCCGGCGGGAGCGCCGCATTTCTATTGCTTTGATATATTCCTCGTTTGTCATATCTGTATCCTTTCAAAAATAATACAGGGGATTTCTCCCCTGTATTATAGCACAATCAGTTAGCAATCTCAACCTTATACTTGCGCATCCAGACATAGATTTGCAGGATGTACGCCAGCACCTGCGGCGCGCGCATCAGCTGACCGTACCAAGGCTCTGTTAAAGAATCAGGATGCTGCATCAGATGGCGCACGGCATCAACATTCAGCATTTCAGCAAGCGGGCTGCTTTTATCGGACAGGACGAAGTCCACCATCTTGCAGACCTCCTGCAGATAGACGGGGTTAAAGGTTTTCGGGTACGGACTCTTTTTGCGCCAGGTGATGACCTCGGGCAGCTCGTTTTCAAACGCCTTGCGCAGAATGCCCTTTTCCCTGCCGTCATACGCCTTGATGCTCCACGGCATATTGTAGGCATATTCGACGATGCGCCAGTCGCAAAACGGTACGCGCACCTCGAGCGACGACTCCATACTCATCACGTCCTTGCGCACGAGCAGCGTCTGCATAAACCAGTTAAGGTTGAGCACAAACATCTCGCGCATCCGCTTTTCGAGCGGCGAATCGGTGGGCAGTACGTCCGTCTTTTTCACGGTATCAAGATAGGCGCTGTGCAAATATTCCTCGCCGTTTTTCAGGAAGCCGTCGCGCAAAATACTGCGTCTGACATCGGTGGTCCGCGACCACGGAAACGTCTCCTCAAACAGAATTTCCGTGCGGTGATACCATGGATAGCCGCCGAAGATTTCATCGGCGCATTCGCCGGACAGCGCCACGGTGAAGTTCCGCTTTACCTCTTTGCAAAACAGCAGCAGCGAGGAATCCACATCGGTAAAGCCGGGGCTGTTGCGGGCAATCGCAGCGTCAATCAGCGCCTCCGCCACCGCGCTGTTACTGAGCACCACGTTATGATGCTCACTGCCGATGTAATCCGAAATCAGGTTGATATAATCCGAATCCTTGTTCGGCTGGAACAGGCTCTGCTGAAAATATTTGTCGTTATCCACATAGTCAACGGAATAAGTATGCAGCGTTTCTCCCCTGTCCGCATAAGTATCTGCCGCCACCTTGGAAATAATCGAGGAATCCAGCCCGCCGCTCAAGAAGGTACAAAGCGGCACATCGCTGACGAGCTGGCGCTGAATCGCGTCGCGCACAAGAAAATGCGTGTGCTCCTGTGCCTGCAGCGCGTTTTCCTCAAACTCAGCCGCCGTCAGTTTCCAGTATTCCTTGACGGAAACGGCGCCGTTCTTCACCGTCAGATATGCGGCAGGCGGCAGCTCGCGGATATCGCGAAAAACGGTCTTGCCAATGGTCTTTGCCGGACCGAGCATAAAGATTTCGTTAAGTCCTTCCTCGTTGCAGACGGGCTTAACGCCCTTCACATACAGCAAACTTTCCATACGGGAGGAAAACGCAAAGGTGCCGCCGACAAAGGAATAATACAGCGGCTTGACGCCGATTCTGTCACGGCACAAAAACAAAGAATTTTCCTGTTCATCATAGACGGCAAACGCAAAAATGCCGTTCATTTTTTCGGGACTCTTTTCGCGCCATTTGTGATACGCTTTCAGCACGACCTCGGTGTCGCACGATGTTTCAAACCGATAGCCGCTGTGCAACAGCTCCTGCCGGATTTCATCGGTGTTATACAGCTCACCGTTATAGACGATGATATAATTCCCAAAGCGCATCGGCTGCGCCCCACGCTCCACATCAATCACGGCAAGCCGCCGGTGCAGCAGCGCTACATTTCGTTTGACGTATTCCCCTGCTGCGTCCGGTCCGCGCATCCTCAGCGACCGGCTGATGCGCCAAATCGCCTCGCGCTCGCCCCTTAAATCAATGCTGTCACTTAATATTCCTGCTATTCCGCACATAAATTTCACCTCAACCTTATCATATGCAGAATGCCCGATTATGCAAAAATCCGTCAGGAATTTTTTGAAAAAAGGTATTGACTAACCTAAAAACTTATGCTATATTATTAAGGCGTTAGAGATACGCTGGTGTAGCTCAGTTGGTAGAGCAGCTGATTTGTAATCAGCAGGTCAGGGGTT
>CALGGQ010000119.1 GCA_937915775.1 uncultured Clostridia bacterium
ATCATTGCTCATTATATCTTTGACAGTTTCAAGCATAAGGTTACCTCCGAATGAGCGGCTTCAGCCGCCTGGCAAGCAGGGCGGCGATGACGATTTTGACGGCGTCGGGAAGCAAAAACGGCGTCACGCACAGCCCCAGCGTTTTGCTAAGCCCTATCGGCTGTGTATTCTTAGCATACACCAGCATAAACCACGCTGTGCCGAACGCATAGCAGACGGCAACGCCGAGCACCATGGAGAGCATCAGCACCCACAGTTTGTCGCTTTTATCCGACGCGATGCCGACGAGCAGCGCGGTAAAAATAAAGCCAATAATATAGCCGCCGGTCGCGCCGAGCAGCACGCCGATACCGCCCCTAAAGCCGGAAAAAACCGGCACACCGATAGCGCCGAGTAAGATGTAAATAAGCACTGCCGGTGTTCCTTTTTTCCATCCCAGCAGCGCCGCCACCAGGCAGACTGCCATCGTCTGCAGGGTGATGGGAATGGCACCGATGGGAACGGTAATCCAGGCGCAGACGGCGATGATGGCTGCTGCTGCACCGATATATACGAGGTTAAGTGTTTTGTTGTTTACATTTGCCATGGGTTCTACTGTTTCTCTTTACTGATAACTATTAACTGCTAACTGATCTTCTCGAGTGCCTGTTCAATGTCCGCGATGATGTCCTCTGCGCTTTCAATGCCGCAGGAGAAGCGGATTAAATCCGCGCCGACACCGCATTCCTCCAGCTGCTTATCGGTCAGCTGGCGGTGCGTGGTGGAAGCGGGGTGCAGGCAGCAGGTGCGCGCGTCTGCCACATGGGTGACGATAGCGGCAAGGCGCAGGCTGTCCATAAAGATGGTTGCCGCCTCTCTGCCGCCCTTGATGCCGAAGGAAACAACGCCGCAGGTGCCGCCGGGCATATACTTTTGCGCCAGCTCGTACTGGTCATCCTCAGGCAGCATTGCGCATTTCACCCAGGTGATTTTCGGGTGCTTTTGCAGATATTTTGCAACGGCAAGAGCGTTTTCGCAGTGACGCGCCATTCTCAAATGCAGCGTCTCCAGACCGACATTCAGCAGAAAAGCATTCTGCGGCGCCTGAATGGAGCCGAGGTCGCGCATCAGCTGCACGGTCGCCTTGGTGATGTAAGCGCCTTTGCCGAAGGTGTCGGTATAAACAATGCCGTGATAGCTGTCATCGGGCGTGGTCAGCCCCGGGAACTTGTCGTTCTGCGTCCAGTCAAAATTGCCGGAATCCACGATGGCGCCGCCAATGGTGGAAGCGTGACCCTCCATATATTTTGTGGTGGAGTGGGTAACGATATCGCAGCCGAACTCAAACGGACGGCAGTTAATCGGAGTGGCAAACGTGTTGTCAATAATCAGTGGAATGCCGTTTTGATGCGCCACGTCGGCAAATACGGCAATGTCCAGAACATCCAGACTCGGGTTCGAGATGGTCTCACCGAAAATCGCCTTGGTATTCGGCTGAATCGCCGCCTGTATTTCCTCTGCGGTGGCGTGCGGCGACACAAAGGTGAAGTCGATGCCGAGCTTCTTCATCGTCACGTTAAAGAGATTGAACGTGCCGCCGTAAATGGCGGAGGAGGAAACGATGTGGTCGCCTGCCTGCGCAATGTTGAACACGGCATAGAAGTTCGCCGCCTGACCGGACGCGGTCAGCATACCGGCAACGCCGCCCTCCAGCAGCGCAATTTTGCCGGCGGCGTAGTCGTTCGTCGGGTTCTGCAAACGGGTGTAAAAGTAGCCGCTGTCCTTCAAATCAAACAGGTTGCCCATCTCCACGGAGGAGTCATACTTAAACGTTGTGCTCTGCACAATCGGAATGACGCGCGGCTCGCCGTTTTTCGGCTCGTAAGCGCCCTGAACACAAATGGAATCAAGTTTCATTGTTTATACCTCTGTCAGTGAATTTTGCTGTTTCGTTAAAAACCGTATTGGCTAACTAATCTGTCATACTCGTCGTCGCTGATGGCGATAACGCTGCCGTGACGCGGCGAGCAGTTGTTAATCGTATAGGTGTTGCTCGGCAGAATGGTAAAGGTGTGATAATCCGTCGCCTGGCACAGCACAAAGTAGCCGTCGCCGTAAGCGTCTGCCAGCATCACGATGGTGTCCGTGCCGGTGATGCGGTGCGCGTTGCAGCCCTCTAAGCCGACATCGGTATTAATCAGCCGTTGCGGGTTGGCAGCGTCGCTGTAAGGACCGGTCAGATTGTTGCTCGTGACATAGCAGATGGTGGCGTTGCCTTCATCCTTAAAATACAGATAATAGGTGCCGCTCGTGCTGTCATAGAAGATATCGCCGTCGATAGAGCTTGACTGCACGGTTTCTCCCTGATCGTTCTGGAAGGTGGTGCCGGATTTGAACAGCAGCTGCGGATAACTGTAGTGGCTTTGATTAAGCAGATCATCGGTGTAGCAGTAGTACATACTGGTGACATTCTGTGTGATACTCCACGAAGCCAGTCCGAAGTAAACCATATATTTCTGCTCGTTTGCATCCCAGAATACCTGCGGCGCCCAGCAGCGCTGGATATCGTCCGCTCCGGTAATCTCGCTCATATTGATGATGGTTTCGTCTGTCCAGTTCACCAAATCGGTTGAACGCCAGAGAACCATCGTGTTGCTGTTGCCCCACCAGATGTTCGTGGAAGCGTCCATATCGGTGGCAATCAGGTAATAGTAATCATCCTGTCCCTTGAAGATGTACGGGTCGCGGCAGTTCAGCGTGCCCTTGGTCTGGGTAATGACTTCGTTGTTGCCGTTGAGCGGAGTGAAGTTGTAGCCGTCCTCGGAAACGGCGAAGCGAACGCGCTGTTCGCTCTGACCGTTGCCGGTGAAATAGGTGAACAGGTAAGCGCCCTCGGTGCTTCTTGCGTGGGTGGTCGCTGTGGAAAGCACCACGGTGGTGACGCTCTTTTCGGGAATATAGATAGCGCCTGCCGGACTGCCGCTTTGATATTTCTTCAAATTGCGGTTAGCGTCGGTGACGTAGCTGTCAAAATGCGTGTAGGTGCTGTCCGTAAACGTGGTGTATTCCAGCGTATCGGAATTGTTGATGTAAACAATCACAATACTGCCGTCGGGATTCAGATAAGCGGTTTCCTCCAGATAGTTGTTCTTATCCACACCGCTGTTTTCGCCCGATGTCCAGGTATATGTGGTGTCGGTGACAAGGTCGGTGCCGAATTTGTTGCCGGTGGAAACGCCGATGCGAACAGCGCCCTCGTCGATAAACTTGGAATAGTTACCGAGCGTCCACAGCCGCTTGGCAGTTTCAATGTGGTCGTGGTTATTGTCGTCAATATAGACCAGACTGTCGGGATAAACGCCTCTGCCGCAGCCGGTCCACCAATCCCATTCGGTAGTGTTCAGAATGGTCATATCCTGATAAATGATGTCGGCAAGCGCCAGACCGTAGTCGATGGTCATTCCGTTGGTATTGCCCTCCGCCTGAATGTGGCCGAGCACATTGGTGGAAGCGTCCGTGTTCATCTGGCAGTATTCCGTCTGGCGGAACTTCAGGTTCTGCTCGCTGAAATACTGACCGGTTGCTGCCAGGTTGGCAGCCGCCTCTCTGTCGGCGGTGCTTGCCCAGTAGGAGTGGGTAGAAATCGTGTCCACATAGCTGCGGATGTTGGCGTTGTAATCGGCGTATTCCGTACCTGTCGTGGTTGTGCCGCCGTTGCAGCCGCCGCTGCTGGTGGTAACCGGCTTTTCGGTAGAGAAGCAGTTGTTCATAAAGCGCTCCCACCACCAGTTATGGTTCATCTGGCCGCTCTCCCAGACCTCCAGCTCCACCTTGCCGTTCAGCTTGCTGCTGTTCTGCAGGGCGGGTACCATCGCGTTGTTGTAAAAATCGCGTGCCGTCTCCTCATTGTAATGACAGCCCTCCTGGTTGCAGGATTGCTCGCCGTTGCCGAGCATCCAGCCGCTCCAATCCCATTCCGGCTCGTTAATCGGCGATACTGCCGTCACGTTGTAGCCCTCGTCAATAAAGTGCTCCGCGCAGGTGACAATATAGCCTGCAAAGGCGTCAAACTTTGAGGAATCCAGGTTTTCCGTGCCACTGTAGGTGGTAGTTGTGTTGCCGTTGTCGTCCGTCACGGTGTTTGCCTCCAGCGCGCCGTAGGTCTTGCCGCTCTTGGTCATAAAATACGGGGCGGAGTTCGCAAACAGCGTCACCTTCAGATTCGGATTCAGCGTGTTGGCGATGGAAAGACAGTTCATCGCATTTGCGTCGTTATTCCAGTTGTATGTGCCGTTCTCCTGCATAAAGCAGTGCGTTCTGGCACCGGCAACGTAAAGCGCCGTGTCGTGCTGGTCCTCGCTGCCGCCGCCAAGATTGTAGCGGTAAATGTTCAGCCCGATACCCTCGGTGGGGGAGTAGAGCAGCTTTAGAATGTCCTCTGCATTCTCCCAGCCGCCGACATCCTGGCTCCACCAGCAAGCCGAAGCGCCGAAGCCCTCAATCGTCTGATAGGTGGTTGCCGTGTCAAGCGTGGTCTCCTTGCCGTCAAGGTCAGGTGTTGCCAGCGCAGCGTTGAGTGTGTCCAAATCCTTTGCGTTGATGACGCCGTCACGGAGTAAATCGCATCTGGCGTCATAATCTGCCTGCTGATATTTTGTGGCGCCTGCCGTGGTGCTGAGCGCCGCCTCAAACAGCGTCTGCACTTCAACGGCGCTGAGCTGCAGGTTGGTAGCGCCGCATCTCTCGCAGCTGTACAGCAGCGTCAACCCGGAGGAGCCCGAGTAGCGGTACTGATGCCCCAGCGCGTCGGTATAATTCGATTTCAGTTTATCGGCATCGCAGTACGCGCAGCCGTATTCGTCGTAGCCGCCCTCGGTGCAGGTGGGCGCGACGGTAACGGTGGTGTAGGTGTGGTTGTCGCTGTCGCAGTAATACCACCAGTTGTAATGGTTGCTGTCGCGCATTCTTTTGACAAAATCATATGCGCCGGTATTGGCGCTGCCGATACCGAAGAAGCGCGCATAGCCGCCCTCGCCGTTGCCAAAGGCGTCGTCGCCGATGGTGACGGAGCTGCCCATAATGTGGGTATAGTTAAAGCCCGTGCCCCAGAAGGCGTGGTCGTCAATCGTCGTGCAGTTGGAGGGGATATTCAGCCAGTAGGTTGTGCCGGAGCAGTTGTTGAACGCCCAGGGATAAATATGTAAAGAATCGGTACCCTCTTCAAAGGTAATGCTCTCAAGCGAGGTGCAGTTGGCAAAGGCATAGTTCCAGATTTGCGTCAACGGCGCTTTGAAGTCGGCGTATTTCAGTGCATAGCATTCTGCAAACGCGCCCCAGCCGACGGCATAAACGTTGGTAAAATCAACGGTTTCAATTTTATCTCTGCCCTGGAAGGCGGTGGTGGAAACGGAGACCTTTGCATCCGCTGTCGAAAAGTCCACCGTGTTGACAGCGCCGGTGAAATGCTGCCACGGCTGGCTGCCGTTGTTATAAGAGGTCATATCGCCGGAGCCGGTGAAATACAGCCTTGCTTCGCTAAGCTCAAAATGCCATTCCAGACGGCTCGAGGAGTAAGTGTTATCGGAGCAGACGCCGCTTCTGTCGCTCCAGCCGACGACGTTGTAGCTTGTGCCCTGTATGCTCGTATTATCCGAAATGATGCAGGTCAGCGCCGTGCAGCCGCTGAGGCAGTCCGTGCCGAGCGTGCTGATGCCCGTGCCGAGACCGAGCACTGCCAGCGAGGTACAGCCCTTGAAAAATTCCTGCGGCACGGTAGCGGCATAGGAATTGACATAGCCGATGTAAGCGCTCTGCAGCGAGGTGCAGTTTTCAAAGACATTGGTCCACACCCAGGTGCAGCTGTCCGGCAGGATGGCGTGCTTTAAGGACGTACAGTTCATAAAAGCGTGGTCGCCGATGGTGTCAATCGTGCCCCATTCCACCTCAACGAGCGCCGTGCAGTCCAGAAACGCACGGGAGCCGATGTTGGCAACGCCGCTGGGAATAACAGCCTTTTTAATCTGCGTGCGGTAGTCATACCACGGCGCAGGGCTGTTATCGTAATAATCGTTCATCCTGTTGCCGCTACCGCTCACGGTCAGCGTGCCGCTGTCATCGAGCGTCCAGCTCAGGTTCGTGCCGCAGCTGCCGGAGGCAACCGTTGCAGCCTGTGCCGTCAGCTGCACGGCGAAAAAGCAGGATACCGCCAGCGTCAGCGTGATGATGAAAGACAGTGCTTTTTTCATGGTGCTCCTCCTATTTGTTTTTTTCATAAATAATTCTCAGTCCGTCAATTAATAAATCGTCGTCAAAAATGACGTCGTGCGTGCAGTTTTTGGCAATGGATTTGCCGAGCCCGCCGGTGACAATGACGGTCGCCTTGCTGCCGAGTTGCGCTTCAAAGCGGTCGATAAATCCGTCCAGCATACAGGCGGTGCCGATGACAGCGCCGGATTTCATCGAGTCCACGGAGTTGGTGCCGATGACGTTTTTCGGTGCGGCGATGTCAATCTGCGGCAGCAGCGCGGTGCCGGTTGCCAGCGCATTGAGCGAGGTTTTCACGCCCGTGGTGATGATGCCGCCGAGGAAGTTGCCGTCCTGATCGAGTACCGATGCCGTCGTCGCGGTGCCGAGGTCAAAGATAACGGCGGGCAGGGGATATTTCTCCTTCGCGGCGACAGCGCCGACCACTAAGTCCGCGCCGAGCTGCGCCGGGTCGTCAATTTTGATGGAAAGGCCGGTCTTAACGCCGGGGCCGACAATCATCGCCGCCGCGCCCGTCACGATGCTGACCGCGCGCTTAAGTGTGCCGTTGAGCGCCGGTACAACGCTGGAGATGATGGCGCCGTCAATGCCCTCAATTTTGTGCAGCGCAAAAAAGGCGTGCAGCTTGATGGCGTATTCCTCATCGGTCGCCTTAATATTGGTGGAAAGCCGTCCTGAAACGAGCAGCTTCTCACCGTCTATGACACCCAGCACAATGTTGGTGTTGCCTACGTCAATTGCTAAAAGCATATCTATCACCCAAAACTATATATTAATCCAAATAATATTTTAGCATAAAAAAAAGAAATAGTAAATATAAATTTGTATTTTTACGTATTATGTGTTATAATACGCACAATGTGTAACCCGTAAGGAGAAAAAGCCATGTACAAAGCAGTCATTTTTGATTTTGACGGAACCGTCTGCGATACGGGCGAGGGTATTCTGAAAAGTGCGCGTTATGCACTGGATGCCTTCGGCTATCAGGTGAGCGAGGACGACGATTTATCGTATTTCATTGGCCCGCCGCTGCTGGTTGTGTTCCAGGAGCGCTTCGGCGCCACTGCCGAGCAGGCGGTAGCGCTGGTGAGCAAGTACCGCGAGCGGTATACCAATACAGGGCTGTTTGAATGTCATCTCTATGACGGGATGGAAAAGCTGTTCGCCTCGCTGAAAAGGGACGGTATCAAGCTCGGTATCGCTTCCTCTAAACCGAAAAAATACATTGATATTCTGCTCGAAAAATTCGGGCTTGTGAAGTATTTTGACGCAGTCTGCGGCGTGGATTTTCAGGCGGACTGCGAGCCGAAGCACAGTGTGCTGGCGCGCTGCGTTGCCGCGCTCGGTGTATCACCGCAGGAGGCAGTGATGGTCGGCGACCGCTCCTATGACGTGGACGGTGCGCGTGAAAACGAAATGGACGCCATCGGCGTGCTCTGGGGCTACGGCACGAAGTTTGAATTCATTGAAAGCGGCGCGCGCTTTATTGCCGATAAGCCGGAGGATGTGGAAGCCATCGCCCTCGGTCTGTTTGAGCAGACGGAAAAGGTAAACCCGATTTATGACGGCAGAATCCTGTTTATGCACCGCGACGATGTGATGCTCTGCAACGGTAAAACGGCGGACAGAGAATGCGTGGACCATCCGGGCGGCGTCGCCGTTATCGGCATCACGGATGATGACGAAATTCTGCTGGTGCGCCAGTTCCGTTATCCGTATAAGGAAACGATTTATGAAATTCCCGCCGGCAAGGTGGAAAAGGGCGAGGACCCGTTTGAAACCGGCAAGCGCGAATTTCTGGAGGAATGCGGCGCGACGGCGGACGAGTATTTTTCCCTCGGTGAAATCTATCCTTCCCCCGGCTATACGAACGAGATTATCCGCCTGTTCGGCGCCAAGGGGCTGCATTTTGAAACGCAGCATCTCGATGAGGATGAGTTCCTCGAGGTACATAAAATGAAGCTGAATGTCCTTGTGGATAAAATTATGAACGGCGAAATCAAGGATGCGAAAACCGTTGCCGCCGTATTCAAACTGAAAGAGAAGTTAAACCGATGATTTATCTTGACAATGCGGCAACCACCTGCCCGAGCAGAGAGGCTGCCGATACCGTTTATCATATGCTGACGGAAAGCTTTGGTAATCCGTCGAGCTTTCACCGTGCGGGGTTGGAGGCGAATGCCGCTGTCCGCAAGGCGCGCGAGGCGCTGGCAGCCGCGCTCTCCTGCGAGCCGGAGGAGCTTGTTTTCACCTCCGGCGGAACAGAGGCGAATAACCTGGCGATTTTCGGCGCTGTACAGGCAAACAGAAGAAAGGGCAAGCGGATTGTCACCACCGCCATCGAGCACGAAAGCGTGCTGGAAAGCGTGAAGGAGCTGGAGGCACAGGGCTTTGAGGTCGTCAGAATGGAGCCTGACGCAGCGGGCAATATCACCCTGCAGCAGCTGGCGGAGGCGATTAACAGCGACACCATTCTGGTATCTGTTATGTATGTCAATAACGAGGTCGGCTCTGTTCTTCCCGTTGAAAGCATTAAAAAGCTCGTTACCCGTGCAGGCGCTCCGGCGCTCGTACATCTTGACTGCGTGCAGGCGTTTGGCAAAATTCCCGTCAAGCCGAAGAAGCTCGGTGCGGATTTGCTGACCGTGACGGCTCATAAGATTCACGGGCCGAAGGGCGTCGGCGCGCTGTATGTGAAAAAGGGCGTGCGCATTGTGCCGCGTCAGTTCGGCGGCATGCAGGAGGGGAAGCTCCGTCCGGGTACGGAGGCGGCGCCGCTGATTGCCGGTTTCGGTACCGCTGTGGAGCAGCTGGATTGCGGCAAGGAACAGGCGGAAAGCATCCGCGCCTTAAACGCTTATGCGCGGCGGCAGCTGCTGGCGATTGACGGCGTGAAGCTGAACAGCGATGAAAACGCCTCCGATTACATTATCAATTTCTATGTGCCGTCGTTTATGACAAGCCAGACGCTCGTGCAGCATCTGTCCTCGCGCTACGGCATCTGCGTTTCCAGCGGCTCGGCGTGCGCCAAGGGCAAAAAGAGCCACGTGCTGACGGCGATGCACCTGCCGGATAACGTCATCGAGCACTCGCTGCGCGTCAGCTTTTCGCGTTACACCACGCAGGAGGAAATTGACGCGCTGGTGGCGGCACTGCAGGAAACGGTTACCCAATACCCGATGAGATAAGGAAATTATATGAAAGAAATCATTTTAATCAAAAACGGAGAACTGGTGCTCAAAGGGCTAAACCGCAATACCTTTGAGGATGTTCTCATTAAGAATATGAAAAAGGCGCTGCGCGATATCGGCGAATTTGAATTTACCAAATCACAGTCCACGATTATGGTGGAGAGCGCCGACGGCGAAGCAGATTTAGACGACGCGGTGGACGCGCTGAAAAGAGTATTCGGCATTGCCGCGCTCTCCCGCGCCGCTGTAGCGGAAAAGGAGATGAACGCCATCAAGGCGACAGCGCTGGAGTATCTGCGCGAGGAGCTGTCGCTCGCGAAAACCTTTAAGGTGGAAGCGAAGCGCAGCGATAAAAAATTCCCGCTCAAATCGCCAGAGATTGCACGGGAGCTCGGCGGCTTTCTGCTGTCCAAATTCCGCCATCTTTCCGTCGATGTGCATGAGCCGGATGTGACCGTCACCGTTGAGGTGCGCGACAATTATGCCTTCGTCAGAGGGAATAATATTAAGGGCGCCGGCGGTATGCCTGTTTCCACCAGCGGCAGAGCAGCTGTCTTAATCAGCGGCGGTATTGATTCGCCGGTGGCGGCGTATATGATGGCGAAAAGAGGTATCGAGCTGGTGGCAGTGCATTTTGCCTCCCCGCCGTATACCACCGAGCTTGCCGAGCAGAAGGTGATGCAGCTGCTGCACAAGGTAGCGCGCTACAGCGGACCGATTACGGTTTACGTCGTGCCGTTTACCAAGCTGCAGGAGGGAATTCGCGATAAGTGTCCGGAGGAATATTTCACGCTGATTATGCGCCGCTATATGATGAAAATCAGCGAAATTCTGGCGAGAAAGCAGAATTGCTCCGCCCTCATCACCGGCGAGAGCGTCGGCCAGGTCGCCAGCCAGACGATTTATGCCCTCGGCTGCACTGATGCGGCGGCAACCCTGCCGGTGTTCCGTCCGTGCATCGGGATGGATAAGGAGGAAATTATCGCTATTTCGCGGAAAATTGACACCTTTGAAACCTCCATTCAGCCGTATGAGGACTGCTGCACCGTCTTTACGCCCAGACACCCGAAAACAAGGGCGAAGCTCGAGGATGTTGTGGCAGCGGAGCAGGCGATGGAAAATGCGGAGGAGCTCATCCGCGAGGCAGTTGAGAACGCCAGAAGAACAGTAGTGAAGTAGGAAACGATATGGAATTTGATTTGGAATTAGAGGAAATCCTTGCCTCTCTGAAAAAAGAGAACGGGGAAAAGGCGACGGGGGAGAGCGCCGAAAGCGCGCCCGAACCGGCACCGCCGCAAAACGAACCCGAACAGCGTGAGGAGCCGGCACCGCTGGCACCGCCGAAGCCGCTGGCACGCGAGGAGAAGCAGACGCCCGCAGCAGCACCGAACCGCGAAAAAAAGGAAAACGTCAAAAAAGAAAAGCCCGTCAAGGTCAAAAAAGAAAAGCCCAAAAAGGAAAAGCCTGTCAGGACAAAAACGGAAAAGGCAAAGCCGTCTAAGGCAGCGAAGGATAAACGCAATGTCCGTATCAATACGGCAGTGCCGCTGCCGATGTTGATTACACTGATTGCTCTGGTGGCGGGCATCGTCGTGTTCGGCGGCTTCATGCTCAGCCGCAATATGCGTATCAAGAGCCTCGAGAGGCAGTGCCAGACCTCCTTCCCCGCGGGTATTGCGGTGGAATACTGCGAAGCCTACGCCAAGGACAGGGGCTTTGCGGGTTACCTGACCTTCGGCGGCAGCGACAGGCAGCTGCTCGTATCATCCGATAAAAAGACGGCGCAGGCGCTCCTGCAAAAGGGCAGCGATATGCTTTTAGACCAGCAGTTCCGCTCCGTTGCCGTTTCCAAAGAGGACTTTGACCTTGAAAAGCAGTACGGCACTGCCGAAGCGTATGCCGCTTCCGACCAGCGTATCACCTTTGACACCCTGTTCGGCAAGGAAACCTACCGCGTGATAGCGGCGTATTATACGAATACGAAGCCGGAGGACGATAACGGCTATGCGTTTCCGTACAGCGTTTACGGCACGATGACGGTGGACAGCCTGAAGGAATATAACAACCGCCTTCAGTCAAGACGGCTGTATGACACAGGCTTCCGCGTCAAGGAGGAGGATAAGGTGCTTACCATCAGCACGGAGAGCAATCTGATGCCTGCCTTCCGTTTCGTGGTCGTGACCGTGCAGGTGAGGGGTAAGATGCAGCATTCGGATTATGCCGTTGTGAACGAAAAGGTACATTATCCCCAGGTGTATTTTGATAAAATTCATGCGGATAATATCTATTTCCTTGCCGGCAAATGGTATCCGGAAATTCTCACGGAGGACGGCACCAAGCAGCTGACCGCCGCGGATTTTGACTATTAAAACAAAAAGGTGACTGATGATTTCAGTCACCTTTTTTTCAGTTACAAGCCACCGGCCACTGACCACTCATCACTCCTTGGCGAGCTTGCGGACGCTCTCCTTATTTCCCATGATGATAATATGCTCGTCCTTGTTAAAGATATAGTCCGCCGAATTAATCGCGCTGACATGGTCGTTCTTATCCTTGGAGGCGATGACCGTCACGTTATGCGTGCGGCGCACGTTCAGGTTCAGCAGACTCTTGCCGCACCATTTGTCCGGCGCTTCAATTTCATAAATGCCCTCCTCATCGCTGAGCTTGACGAAATCGAAAATCTTACGGTTGGAGTATTCCACCGCGGTGGTATACGCGATATCGCGCTCAGGGTAAACCACCTTATCCGCGCCGTTACCCAGCAGGAATTTTTCATGAATTTCGCTGGAAGCCTTGGCGATAATGCAGGCAGCGCCTAAGTTTTTCAGATGGTCCACAATCACTAAGCTGTCCTGAAAATCGCTGATGCACAGAAAGACGTAATCAAAATCCTCCACGCCGAGCGCTGTCAGGTTGCTTTTGATGGTGTAATCGCCGATTTCCGCTGTGGTGACCTTGGGCGCCAGCTCGTTGATGACGTCCTCGCTTTTATCCACCAGCATTACCTCGTTGCCCATATCACAGAGCGTGGTGGCAAGATGTGCGCCGTATTTTCCGGCGCCGATGACTAAAACTGTTTTCATAATTTACCCTACCATTACATTGCATTTCGGCTTTTGCGTTGTCGTTTTCGGTTTGTCCGCCACGAAGGACAGCGCAAAGATTAAGCTCGTCAGCCTGCCTAAATACATTAATATCATAATAATTATCTGCGAAATCAAATTCAGCTGCGGCGTGATGCCTGCCGTGATGCCGACGGTGCCGATTGCTGATGTACATTCAAAAATGACGTCCACCAGTGTGAACTGCGGCTGTGCCAGCGAAATCACGATAACGCCAAACAGAATAATAAAGAAGTTGATGAGCACGACGGAGACTGCCTTTTTCACCGTTTCAAGCGTAATCTTGCGGTCAAAAACGGAGACCTCCTCCTCGTTTCGGATGCTTGCCGCCAGGCACAGCACCAGCACGGACACGGTAGTGACCTTCACGCCGCCCGCCGTGGAGCCTGCGCCGCCGCCGATGAACATCAGCAGCACCGTCAGCATTTTGGACTGCGATGTCATCGCGCCGACGGGAACGCTGTTAAAGCCCGCTGTTCTCGGCGTGACGGAGCAGAAAAAAGCGTTGAGCAGCTTTTCGCCCGCGTTCATTCCGCCGAAGGTGCGGTGATTTTCAAATAGCAGCAACAGCACCGTGCCGCCGATAACCAGAATCGCTGAGGTAATCAGCATCAGTCGGGTGTGCACGCTGAACTTTTTCGGCTTGAATTTTGCCGCGCGCATATCCGCCCAGACGATAAAGCCGAGCCCGCCGAACAGAATCAGCAGCGCCACGGTAATGAGAATCAGCGCGTCGCCGTTTACCGTTACCAAGGAGGAGGACGGCAGTACCTGTCCCATTAAATCAAAGCCTGCGTTGCAGTATGCCGAAATGCCGGTGAACACTGCGGTGTAGATGCCGCGCCTTACGCCGAACATCGGAATGAAACGGATGCAAAGCAACGCCGCGCCCGTACCCTCGCACGCCAGCGTGAACTGCAGCACCTGCTTCACCAGCGACTTGACGTCGCCGAGGCTCAGCGAACCGATGCTGTCCTTGAGCAGCATTTTCTGCCGCAAGCCCATTCGTTTTTTAAACGTCGCGTTGACAACGGAGAGCAGTGTGATGAAGCCGAGCCCGCCCGTCTGAATCAGGCAGAGAATGACAAGC
>CALGGQ010000120.1 GCA_937915775.1 uncultured Clostridia bacterium
GGACTCGAACCGACGACCTGCGCATTACGAATGCGCTGCTCTACCAACTGAGCCACAGTAGCATGTTATTAAGTTTTCGTTGTTTTGCTGCTATGACCTTCCGTTTACGAATGCGCTGCTCTTCCCTCAAAAACATAGTCGCACTGCTCGCTTGTAGCGCGTCGCATTGCTCGTTGTTTTTTCACCTCAGCGCCGTGCCTTCATCTGCCACCGGCAGCGGCACGCCGCTTCGCCCAACTGAGCCACACCAGCGGATAATCTAAAATTTGCATTTACAGCGACAGATACTTGTACTGTCGCTGAGAGGAGAAACATTGGAAGCGATTATTATCATAATGCAAAGCGTTATGATTAAATCGCGCAGGATGTTTCGACGAGAGCCACACCAGCAATTACTGAATGCTTGTATATTATATTAGATTGTTTTGAAAAAATCAAGCCTTATTTTCATTTTTCAGCAAATCAATTAAAGTTTGGTAGACAAACTCGACGGAGGATTTGCGTACCTGCTGCCTGCCGAGCTCGCCGAATTGCTTAGTATAGGTCTTAGTTTCTCCGTTGACGTAAAAGCCGAAGCAGACCATGCCGACAGGCTTTTTCGCCGTGCCGCCGCCCGGACCGGCAATACCAGTAACGCCGACGCCGACCTCTGCTTTGGCGGCATTTGCCACGCCGGTTGCCATTTCAAAGGCAACCTTCTCACTGACGACGCCGTGGGCGAGAATCGTATCCGCCTGCACGCCGAGGTACTCCATCTTCGACTCATTGGAATATGTGGTAAATGAAACATCCAGCACTGTTGACGCATTCGTCACGTTAACGAGCGTGGCGGCACAGAGCCCTGCCGTGCAGGACTCTGCAAATGCGATATGCCAGCCTTTTTCCATTAATAATGCAACAACCTGTTCTTCGAGTGCCATAACATCACCTATTTTTGAATGGTAAAGGTCAGTACCTGCTTTTTGTTTTCCTTATACTTACCCTTGAAGGTAACGGTCACCTTGTAGGTACCCGCCTTTTTTCTGCCCTTCTGATACTTCACGGAATAATATTTTTTGCTGATTTTTCTGCCGTATGCGTCCTTAACGGTGACCTTCGGTGTTTTCACCTTGCCGTTATATCGGTACTCCGTTTTAGAGAGCGACGCCGTCGCCGTGTTTAAATTGACATTAATATCATACTGCGGGAGATAAACGCTTTTGTCAAAATTTCTGGCACGGAAGCAGACCTTATCGGCATACACCTCGACCATATATCCGATGCCGTGTTCATTGTATTCCCCGTTGTCGTTATCCGGTCCGAGCGCCGGCAGATTGACGGAATAGATATTGCCGACGCGCTCATAGGTATACTGCCCGAAGCCGGAATGCAGATGACCGGTAATGAGAAACACATTGCCGTACTTGTTCAGTATTGCCTGAATTTTATCGGACTGCGGACCGACGGTGCCCGCCGTTTTCAAAAAGCTGCCCCAGGTTTCCGGCAGACCGTGCGTGTTTTTGAGCGGCTGGTGCAGAATGACAAAGGAGGGCTTGCCCTCTTTGTTTGATTTCGCCAGCTGCCTGTCCAGCCAGCGCAGCTGCTTTGCGCCGATTTCCGCCTCCTCTAAGGTGGAAAGCTCGCTGCCGAGCACGATAAAACGGTAGCCGTTAACGACATAACTGTAGTTGAGCGTTTCAATCCGCAGCGGACTGCCGACGCCCATATTCAGATGATTGTTGAAATCCGTGAAGCTGTCCACCACTACGCCGTAATCATGCACTCTGACATCGTGGTTTCCCGTTGCGGCAATGTAGTTTTTCACGCCGATATCCTTGATATCGTTCGTCACCCAGTACCACTCATCGGGAATACAGTTTTCCGTAATATCGCCGGCA
This sequence comes from uncultured Clostridia bacterium, assembly GCA_937915775.1. Lineage (GTDB taxonomy): Bacteria > Bacillota > Clostridia > Oscillospirales > Acutalibacteraceae > Eubacterium_R. Next base: position 1,878 of record CALGGQ010000120.1, read on the forward strand.
AGCACCAGCGCATCAATATTGCTGCCGTTTTCCTTCAAATCCTTTGCAGAGGAAATCAGAAACGGCTCGCGTGTTTTCAGATAGTGCGAAACCTGCGGGTCAGCCCAGGCGGCAAAATGCAGTTTCACCTTTTGTTCATCAATCGGTTTTATCGCCTGCGTCTCTGCCGAAGCATGAAACGGCAGCAGCAGCGCCGTCAGCAGCAGGAGAGCAGACAAAATAGCAGTCCCTTTTTTCATCATTTTTCCACCGTTTCCTTTTTGGTGACGATTGCCCACTCGGCAATCCGGTTTTTAACGGAGCGCACGGAAATCGTCAGCTCCTCTGTTTCACAGGTAATGCTTTCGCCGTCGCTCAGAACGCGCTCCAGCAAATAGCACAAGTAGCCGTTAAAGGTATCGTACAGTCCGTCGTTTGTCAAATCAATTCCGAGTGTGTGCGACACCTCGGCAATATCGGCGCTGCCTTTGATGCGCCACATCTTTTCCGCCAGCGGCTTGATATCGCTCTGAACGATGCCCTCCTCCGGCTCATAAATATCTCCGACAAGCGCCTCCATCAAATCGTGCAGGGTTATAATGCCCTCAAAACCGCCGTATTCATCCATAATGACAGCAAAGTAATTGCGCTCCTTCTGCATTTTGGCAAAGAGCACATTCGCCTTCATCTCGGTCGGAACAAATAAGGGTTCTTCCAGCGCATTGGTTAAAACACTGTTCTTCGATTTATCCTGCAGACGGAAATAATCCTTGATATTCAGCACGCCGATAATATTCTCGCGGCTGTCTCTGTAAACCGGATAAGCGCTGTGCGCCGTGCTGTTAATCGTTTGCAGCCACTCCTCGGCAGAGGCATTAGCGTCCAGAATATCCACATCAATTCTGTGGGTGCAAATCTGCTCTAAATCAATATCGTTGAATTCAAACACATTCTGAATGAACTCATTTTCATATTCGCGGATGGTGCCCTGCTCGCTGCCCTCCGAGAGCAGCATACGGATTTCCTCCTCCGTGACCTTCTCGTCATTTTCATTCGGATTAATACCGAACAGGCGCAGCACCAGATTGGTAGAGACCGTCAGCACCGTAACAAGCGGCTTAAAAATTACGGAAACACCGTACAGCATATCCGCCATACCGAGCGCCATTGCCTCTGCTCTTTTCATGGCAATCCGCTTGGGCACCAGCTCGCCGAACACCAGATTGAAATAGGCAAGAATAACCGTTATCACAATTAAGACAACCGTATTCAGCGTTTTTTCGGGTACGGTAACGCCGGCCTTGACAAATAACGACACGACAGGAGCGGCAAAGCTGTCCGCCGCAAAGGCACTGGAGAGCAGCCCTGCCAGCGTAATGGCAACCTGTATCGTCGCCAGAAAGCGCGACGGCTCGGACACGAGCTTTGTCAGACGCTTCGCCTTTTTGTTTCCCTCCGCAGTTAGCTGGTGCAGGCGCGCATCGTTCATCGAAATCACGGCGATTTCCGCACTGGCAAATACCGCGTTGAGAAAGATTAAAACTACCAGTAAAACTATTTTTCCTATCATCTTTTATCCGTTAATGCCGTGCTGCAGCTTTGCGGCGGTCAGCGTGTTTCTCATCAGCATCGCAATCGTCATCGGCCCGACACCGCCCGGAACAGGCGTGATATACGAACACTTTTCGCAGACGTTTTCATAGTCCACATCGCCGCAGAGCTTGTCGTTTTCATCGCGGTTCATACCGACATCAATGACAACGGCGCCGCCCTTGACCATATCGGCGGTGACGTGCTTCGCTTTGCCAATGGCAACGACCAGAATATCCGCCGTTCTTGTAATCGCGGCATCGTCCTTTGTTTTGGAATGGATAATTTCCACCGTGGCGTCCGCGTGCAGCAGGAGCATCGCCATCGGCTTGCCTACGATATTGCTGCGTCCCATCACAACAGCCTTTTTGCCGGTGATGTCAACGCCGGTAGAACGAATCAGCTCCATAATGCCCGCGGGTGTGCAGGGCAGAAAGTGGTAATCCCCTATCATAATGGCGCCGACGTTGACGGGGTGAAAGGCATCAACATCTTTCATCGGGTCGATGCGGTTAATGACCTCTTTATCGTTAAGATGCTTCGGAAGCGGCAGCTGGCAGAGAATGCCGCTGATGCGCTCGTCAGCATTCAGCCTGTCCACCAGCGCGTTGAGCTCCGCCTGCGTGGTATCGGCAGGAAGCGCATATTTTTCGCTGTAAAAGCCGCATTCCTCGCAGGCGCGCTCCTTGTTGCGCACATAGACCTGGGAAGCGGGGTCGTCGCCTACCAGAATGACCGCCAAACCGGGTACAACGCCCTTTTCTTTCAGCGCCTCACATTCCGCCTTTACCTGCTCCTTTACCGCTTTGGCGACAGCCTTTCCGTCAATGTTCTGCATCTGTTTTCTCCTTGTTTTTCCGCTCTTTCTTTTCGGCTTTCTTTTGCTGCTTTTCTTCCTTAAGGCGCAGTTTTTCTTCCTTGCGCTGCTTATTAGGGTCAATATCGGGAATCACGGGCAACATCGACTGCGGCAGCGTTCCCTTTTTGCTTCTTACCATAAAGTAGATAAAGAACGCCAGCGCAACAACAACAATAATTGCCGACAGCAGCTGCGACACGCGAATCGTCGTATTCGCTATATACAGAGAGTCGGTACGCATACCCTCCACGACCATACGCTCTGCGCCGTACAGCACGCCGTAGAGCATAAAGATTTCGCCCTTGAACTTGCGGCTGCGCGTGACAATCAGGTGCAGAATGAGAAAGCTGATGAAGCACCACACGCTCTCATAAAGGAACGTGGGGTGTACCGGCACCATCGGATCAACCTCCATACCCTTTGCCGCCAGCGCGTCGGCTGACGCTGCCAGCGTATCGCGGATTTTCGGTGACCACATTCTGAAAAGCGCCGTTTCGGTATTCGTACCGAACGCCTCCTGGTTAAAGAAGTTGCCCCATCTGCCGAAGCCCTGACCGATTAATAAGCCGAGCGCACCCAAATCCAGCAGGTTGAGGAAATTGATTTTGCCTACCTTGCAGCCGATGGCGGCGCCGATTAACGCGCCGATAATGCCGCCGTAAATGGCAATACCGCCATTCCAGATAGCAGGTATCTCATTCAAATGCTCGGCATAGTAATCCCATTCAAACGCAACGTAATACGCTCTTGCGCCGATGATGCCGAAAATGGTACCCCAAATCAGCACGTCCACCATGCCGTCAAGGCTCATGCGCCATTTCCACGCGCCTCTGCCGCCGTAGAGCACTGCCAGTGCAAAGCCAAACGCGATGACCACGCCGTACCAGTGAATCTGATAACCGAAAACGGAAAAGGCAATCGACGGTAAATCAAAATCAATCCCGAGTCCGTCAAAATAGACATGGGTAAAATCTCCCATATTTTCACTTCCCTGTTTGATATTTCTTCCACTATAGCATATTTTGCCAAAGATTTCCACACTTTATTACAATAAAATATAGAGCAGTGAAAGCAGCAGCGCATCGTCCGCTGTTTCCTGCGAAAGCAGATACAGCACCGAAAGCACAAGCGCCCTGTCCTTGCTTGACGACAAACGGCTGAGCAGCTCCAGCGCGTCCGGCTTTGCATTTTCGGCACTGTGTTCCCGTGCCTTGCTTTTCATCTCCTGCACCCTGCGCTTCGCGTCGGTGATATCCGCATAGGCATATTCCGCCATCACAAACCTCCTGTTGAATAATGAATCAAAATGCGTTATAATTAAATGTATGAAAAATGCAGGGGGTGTATGAATGCGGATTGTCGTCACATCGGACACACACAGAGCGTCTCGTGATTTTTTCAATATTCTTGACCGGCACAGGAACAATGCGGATTTATGGATTAATCTCGGTGACAGCGAAAAGGAAATCGAACTGCTGGAAATGTCCGACCCAAAGCTGAACATCAAATGCGTCTGCGGCAACTGTGATTGGAGCAGCACGGCGCCGATGGAGCAAATCATCACCTTTAACGGCAAGCGCGTATTCTTCACGCACGGACATCGGTATCACGTCAAATACGGTTACCGCGAGCTGCAGCAGAAGGCAGAAGCGGTCGGCGCGGATATCTGCCTGTTCGGTCACACACATGAGCCGTATGTTGAAATTGTGAACGGTATTTACTACTTAAATCCCGGCGCCGTCTGCCAAGGCTCCTACGGCATTGTGGACGTTGTTCCGGGCGGCATTATGGCATATACCAATAAGATATGAGGTGAGAAAATGAAGAACACAAAAGCAGGCGCACTCAGCGCGAGAACCTGGAGTTCAATTGTTGTTTTCGGCTTAATCGGGCAGATTGCCTGGGTGGTGGAAAACATGTATTTCTCCCGCTTTATGCAGAATGAAATCACCCGAGCGCCGTATGCCACAACGCTGCTGGTCGCTTTTTCAGCCATCTTTGCCACACTGGCAACGCTGGTCGGCGGCGCGCTGTGCGACAGAACGGGCAAACGGAAAGTGTATATCTCAGTCGGCTATATCGTCTGGGGCTTTACGATTGCGATGTTTGCACTCGTGCCGATGAAGCCGAGCGCCGACAAGGTGCTGCCGCTGGTTATTTTAGTGGTGGCAATGGACTGCATTATGTCCGTCATCGGCTCTATCAGCAACGACGCGGCGTTTAACACCTGGGTAACCGATATTTCCAACACCTCCAACCGTGCTAAAGTGGACACGGTGCTGGCGGTGATGCCGCTGTTTTCCATTGCGATTGTCTTTGTCGGCTTTGACAGCCTCACGAATGAAAACGCGAGCGCGGCGGACTGGAAAAAGTTTTTCGTCCTGCTCGGGCTGATAACCACCATCGGCGGTATCATCGGGCTGTTTTTAATGAAGGATAAAGCGGGCATTCAGCCGAATAAGGAAAACGCCTTTCTTTCCGATTTCACCTATTCCCTGCAGCCGAAGGTCATCAAGGAGAACAAAATGCTTTACTGGTGCCTCGCGGGCAATATGATTTCCGCCGTTGGCTACCAGGTGTACGTCAACTACCTGTTCAACATCGTGGAGGGCACGATGAAAATCAAGGATTACATCATTCCGATTGCGATTATCGGCGTGGTGGCTGCCGTCGGCTCTGTCGTGGTTTCGGCACTGATGGACAAATTCGGCAAAAAGCATTTCTATTATCCCGTAATCATCGCCGGTATCGCGGGCAGCGTTATCGTCTGGGCGTCCAAATTCCTGATTGGGAAAAACGAGAAAACGCTGATTGCGGTGCTGATTGTCGGCGGCATCTTACTGGTCGGCGTCAGCCTTGTGATGGCAGGGCTGTTCACCGCCTCCTACCGTGATTATATTCCCGAGGGCAAGGAGGGCTTGTTCCAGGGCTGCCGTATGGTGATGTACGTTTTAGTGCCGATGGTGGTCGGTCCGCTGGTGGCACAGTTCATCATCAACATGGCTAACCGCGGCGTGACGAATGAAGCGGATATTGTCTACCCGATGGAGCTGTTTCTCGGCGCCGCCTTTGTAATGCTGTTCTGCTTCATTCCGGCAAGAATTGTACGCAACAATCAGCCGAAGCGCCACGAGCAGCTGATGAAAGAACTGGAAACAGAATAACCGAAAGTGAGTAAAGAAACGCCTCCCTTAAGGGGCACCCTACATAAAGAAGCTTAGCCCAAAAATGGCATCTTTTTCGCGATAACTGTATTAAAAATCACCGCCAGGCGTCAGCCTGCCGGTGATTTTGTGCTTTGTTCTAACAAAAAATATGCTCATTTTTGGGTGCGAAGCAGTTTTGGCAAAGTAGTTTTAGCGCATAAAGGGATTACAAAACCGCCTGCATACTCGCGTATTCAGGCGGTTTTTAATGTCTTTAGGGGCAAAAGGACAAAGCCAAAACCTATCCTTCTTTATGTAGGGCGCCCCAACAGGAGGCGTTTTTTATCTAATTAGCATTTAATTCTTTATGGTAAAGCCGCGCTAGACCGCCCTCGGAGGTTTCGCGGTAATTGCGGTTTAAGTCCTTGCCCGTCTGGTACATCGTTTCAACCACCATATCAAACGAGATTTTGCGCGTGGAGGTCAGGAAGTTCGCAATTCTCACGGCGTTAATCGCACGCATGGCGGCGACGGCGTTGCGCTCAATGCACGGAATCTGCACCATACCGCCGACGGGGTCGCAGGTCAGCCCGAGGTGATGCTCAAGCGCTACTTCTGCGGCGTACTCAATCTGGTCAATGCCCATCCCGTACAGCTCGGCAAGCGCTGCTGCCGCCATGGAACAGGAGGTACCGATTTCCGCCTGACAGCCGCATTCCGCGCCGCTGATGGAGGCGTTTGTCTTGACAATATTGCCGATAATGCCTGCTACCGCTAAGGCGTTCAGCACCTCACGGTCGGGAAGGCGGCGCTCCTCCTGCACATATTTCAGCACAGCGGGCAGCGTTCCGCAGGAGCCGCAGGTCGGTGCCGTGACAATCGTTCCTTGGCAGGCATTCTGTTCGCTCACCGCAAAGGCATAGGAGCAGACGATACGGTTTTCCCTGGTGGGCGGCTGCTCGTCCATATGGCGCTGGTTATAGAGCATCTGCGCCTTGCGCTCTAAATTCAGCCCGCCCGGCAGCACACCGTTGCTGGTCAAGCCCTGCTGAATGGCGTCGCACATCGCGTTCCAGACGCCGAACAGAAACTCCCAGATATCCTTGCCCTCATGCTGCTCCACATATTCGCTGATGCGGATTTTGTGATCCTTGCAGTACTGCGCGATTTCAGCAAAGCTGTTTTCGGCATAGACCTCGGGCGGGTCCGCCTCCGGTCTGCCCTCCATACGGATATCACCGCCGCCGACGCTCAGCACACGCAGAAAGCCTGTGCGGATTTCGCCGTCAAACGCTTCAAAATCCATTGTGTTCGGGTGCGGCAAATCAACTTCCGTTTCATTCCAGATAATTGCTGTTTCAACCGGTGACAGCGTGTCAACGATAACGCGGTCCGTTCCGTGTCCTCTGCCGGTTTTGGCAAGCGAGCCGTACAGCGTCACCTGAAAATGGTTTGCGCCGGAGTTTTTATGCAGGAAGATCTCCGCGGCATTCTTCGGTCCCATGGTGTGACTGCTGCTGGGTCCGTAGCCGATTCGATACAAATGCCTGATCGTATCCATATTCTTAGTCCCCGGTTATTGGTCTTTTATTTTTCAGTATACTGAGCAAAAAACAA
>CALGGQ010000121.1 GCA_937915775.1 uncultured Clostridia bacterium
CCTTATCAAAAATATAAAGATTTTAAATGGGAAAATCCTGACGAATTTAAAAATGCAGTTCCAAAAGCATTTTTTGAAAAGCGAAATCTGGAAGATTTTCCGCTGTACACGCTTCGGCAATATTGTCCCGACGTGGGTAACAAGTTGCGCAACGATGTTTTTGAAGCGGCAAAAGTTGGCGACAAATACCAATGCAAGCTGTGCAAAATGACATCGCCGAACCGTGCGGATTTTCAGATTGACCATATTGTGCCGATGTCAAAAGGCGGCAAAACGGCGCTGGTTGTCAGCGGCGTGCTGACGGCGCTGATTTGCGCGGTGATGAACCTGGTTCTGATACCAAGAATAGAAAGTACGACCGAGGGAATCCGCTGCTTTGATATGAATTTCGGCTATGATTTTGAAACGGCGAAGCGGTTTCTGGCGCTGCTGTCGCAAGAGGGCAGAGATACCTATTTGCATATTCAGCTGCCGCTGGATTTCGTCTATCCGCTTGTGTACACCGTGTTTTTCGTGTCGCTGCTGACGTGGCTGACGAAGCGCGTGCTGCCGCTGTCAGTGCTCCCGCTGCTGCTGATGGGGTTTGATGATGCGGAAAACATCGCAACGATTATGATGCTGCGTTCGGCAGAGCTTTCACCGGCGCTTGCCGCCTTCGGCAGCGCAGTGACAAGTGTGAAAACGCTGCTGATGTATGCCGTGTTTTTCGTGATAATCGTCTGCATTCTATACCGACTGATGAAGAGGAAACAAAAATGATAGCCATTATTGATTACGGTGCCGGCAATCTTTCGAGCGTCAAAAAGGCGCTGGATTATATCGGCGCACCGAGCGAGATTACCTATGATAAACAAAAAATTGCCGCCGCTTCGCACGTGATTCTGCCCGGCGTCGGCTCCTTCGGCGACGCGATGGATATGCTCCGCCAAAGAGGGCTGGAGAAGAGCGTCCGCGAGGCTGCGTCCGGCGAAAAGCCGTTTCTCGGTATTTGCCTCGGGCTGCAGCTGCTGTTTGAAAGCAGCGAGGAAAGTCCCGGCGCGAAGGGGCTCGGCATCTTTCCCGGCAGCATTGCGCGCATTCCTGCGGGCGAGGGGCTGAAGGTGCCGCATATGGGCTGGAATTCCGTTATCCTGCAGCAGAAGGACGGCATATTCCGCGGTATTCCCGAGGATACCTATTTCTATTTCGTCCATTCCTTTTACCTGAAGGACGCGCCGGATGACATAGTGGCGGCAACGACGCAGTACGGTGTGAGCATTCAGTGCGCCATGCAAAAGGGCTTGGTGGCTGCCACGCAGTTCCACCCCGAAAAGAGCAGTGAAGCAGGCTTGACGCTGCTGAAAAATTTTGCGGAGGTGTAGGAGATGTTTGCCAAAAGAATTATTCCGTGCCTCGATGTGAAAAACGGCAGGGTGGTCAAGGGCGTATCCTTTGTCAACCTGCGCGATGCGGGCGACCCGGTAGAATGCGCCGCCGCTTACGATCAGCAGGGAGCGGACGAGCTTGTGCTGCTGGATATTATGGCGAGCCACGAGGGCAGGGGCACGATGATAGACATCGTCTCCCGCGTGGCGGAGCAGGTGTTTATTCCGTTCACCGTTGGCGGCGGTATCCGCACGGTGGAGGATTTTACCGTGATGCTGCGCGCCGGTGCCGATAAAATTTCGGTCAATTCCGCCGCAGTTAGAAATCCCGATTTGATTAACGAAGCCGCGTATAAATTCGGCTCGCAGTGCGTGGTCTGTGCGATTGACGCCAAGAGAAAAGCCGAGGGCGGCTGGGAGGTCTACCTCAACGGCGGCAGGGTGCCGACAGGCATTGACGCGGTTCAGTGGGCTGAGGAGGCGCAGCAGCGCGGCGCGGGCGAAATCCTGCTGACCTCGATGGACTGCGACGGTCAGAAAACCGGCTACGACGTGGCGCTGACGCGCGCGGTCAGCGAAGCCGTCGGCATTCCCGTCATCGCCTCCGGCGGTGCCGGCAAGGCGGAGCATTTTCTCGATGTGCTGACAGAGGGTAAGGCGGACGCTGTGCTGGCAGCAAGCCTGTTCCACTTTAACGAGCTGCCCGTTCCGGTGCTAAAGCAGTATTTGAAGGAAAACGGTATTTCGGTAAGGCTATGAGCAAGAAAGAAACAAAAACCAATGTCATGCGCGTGCTGGAGCAGCACAAAATCCCATATGGCAGCTATGCCTGCGACAATATGACAACCAATGCGCGCGAGGTCGCAAAGGGCGTCGGCGCCGACCCGCAATATTTGTATAAAACGCTGGTGACCGTCGCCAAATCGGGCGAACACTATGTGTTTATGGTGCCTGCCGAAAACGAGCTTGATTTGAAAAAAGCGGCCGCTGCCGTCAGCGAAAAGAGCATTGAAATGCTACCGCAAAAGGAGCTGCTGCCGCTGACGGGGTATGTTCACGGCGGCTGCTCACCCATCGGGATGAAAAAGCAGTTTACGACTACGATTCACGAAAATGCCGCCGCAGCACCAACAATTTTCTTTTCTGCCGGTAAAATCGGCAGGCAGGTGAGCGTAGCGCCGAAAGATTTGGAAAGCGTTATCCCGCTGCAATATGCGGATATTGTTAAATAAAAAGCTCCGAAGAATACTTCTTCGGAGTTTTTTATTGTTTATTATCTGGAAATGCGGTAAACCTTGACGCCGTGCGGCGGGACGGAGGCGGTGATTTTAGTCGCCTGGTAGCGTTCGTCCGTCCACAAATCATGTACCTCGTAGCCGATGCCGGAGCGGTTGAAGCGGAGATATTTTTCCTCTTTCAGAGAATCAATATCCAGCTCTATCGGCTTTACCTTATTCGCCTTGTTAAAGAAGCACAGCGCCGTGTCGCCGTTGGCGAGCGGTCTTGCCAGCACGTCAATGCTGCCCTGCTTTTTAATGCGCTTTGCCGGCCGTACCATCGGGTCCTGGTCAATGAGAATCAGGCTCTTGTTGGTTAAGATGCTGAGAATGTCCATGCTCTTCGGGGAGCCGTCCTCCAGCAGACGGATGTCGTTGCCGAGCACCAGCGGCGCCGCCATCATACACCACAGCGCAAAGTGCGCTCTGTTTTCCTCAAAGGTGAGCTTGCCGTTGCCTACCTCCAGCATATCCGGGTCATTGACGTGACCGGGGGAGGCGTGGCGGTACAGCTTAATGGTGCGGTTATAAATATGGACAATGCTCTTCCAGTTCGGGAAGATATCCAGCGTGGTGCGCCACATATTACCCGCTTTGGCACCCCAGTTCCACGGATTGCCGAAGCCCCATTCGCAGATGGAAAACGTAATCGGCTTTTCCGGCGTGCCGGTAAAGGCTGCCCAGTCGCGTGAGGCACGGCGCAGCGCTTCGCCCATCCGCTTGTACTGCGTGTAGGAGGAATCCGCCATTGAAGCAATCGGATTGCACAGCGTAATCGTGTTTTCGCCGCTTTGCAGACGGATTTCCAACTGTAACCTTGCGTCAGGCGTAAACGACCTGCCGGACGGGAAATGCGCTTCGTACAGATTGCCGTTGACGAGCACCTGCAGATAGCGCTTGGCATTGAGCAGATTCTTTTTGCTGTGAATGGTCATAGCATAGAGTCCGCCGGCTTCCACGCTGATGCGGAAGGTTGCGGTACCGGCGCCGTGGTTTAAAAAGCCGATGCCCTTGCCGCTCGGCAAATCCTTGCACTTAACGACCTTTGTCCTGCCCGTGAACTTTGCCATTTCGGGCTTCAGGACGTATTCGCTGTGATAGCCCTTACGGTTTAAATCAATGTATTCGATAATCGGCGTGGAGCCGCTCAGCGTTTTGTGGTGGCAGAAATCGTATTTCAGGTATTCCACACCCCAGGAGGCAATCGTTCTGGCATCCAGCTCCTCATTGCCGAGGGAAGCGGGCAAATCCTCGCAGGTGTGCGTACCGTTCGAGGAATAGAGCCCCATTTTCAGCCCGAGGGCGTTAATGCGCTTGCACAGCGCCTCCATGCCGGAGGGGAAGGTTTCCAGATCACCCTGGAGCTTGCCGGCCTCGTCGCGCATCGAGCTCTGCCAGCAGTCGTCGATATTGACAAAACGGTAGCCTGCATCGGCAAGGCCGGTGTTCACCAGCACCTGCGCTGTTTCGTATATGGAATCCTCGCTGATTTTGTTGCGCAGTGTGTTCCAGCTGGACCAGCCCATCATCGGCGAAACGCTGACGTTGTTGTCGTAATCGGGCACATCCTTTAAGTCGATATGCAGCTTTTTGGTGCCGATGGCTTTCAGAATGCACAGCGGGCACTTGCCGTCCGCTTTCATCGCCAAAAACCAGGTGCAAAAGGCGATGAGTAAAATCGCCAGAATTGTGCACAGAACAATGAGTCCTACGGTCATAATAATCCAATCTCCTCAAAGTACGCGAGCTCCTTTTGAGCGTCGCTTTTTGTTTCATCACTGCCGAGCCCCCTGGCGGTCGCTTTAACAAATTCACGCCGGTGCCTCAGGTTGTATCCCAGCCGGTATACCCATGCCAGCGGGAGCAGATACGGTCTGCCCTCGATGAAACGGATATACGGGATGCTTTTTACTGTTTGATAAGACGGGAACAGCAGCCGCCACCTTGAGGGCAGGGAAGAAACGCTGTTTCCCTCTTCTAATTGCTTGCGTGCAATGACGGCTGCGTTATTGCGATTTGCGTTGCCAAAGGCACCGTAGTTGATGAGAAATTGCGCTGTCTTTTCCGTGTCGCAGCCATAATCGGTGCCGATACCGAACCACCGGCGGCAGAGCGTCAGCATCACCTTGGCAAATTGCTCCAGCCCGATTTCCTTCAGCTTGGCAAGCACCTGCGCTTCGCTGACGGCTTGCGTTTTCTGAAATACCGCAAGGTCAAGCAGCAGCTTCACCCCTGCGCCGTAAAACCAGAAGTGGTGCGCCAGATGCGCCAGCAGATAGGCAAAATGATAATCGCTCTCCAGCGTACCCCGGCAGCCGTCGTAAACGGCGTGCTCCATCGCGTCGGCAAAGCCGTTTTCCGCGTCGCTGCTGCCGACCTTGCCGCTGATGATTTTGGTGTGCATCTCAATCTTCACGCCGTCCAGACTGTAATCGTAGACGGGACCGTTATCGTGCAGCAGGGAATAGCCGTTTTCGGTCAGCAGGACTTTGACGGTGTCCCTGTCCTTTTCGTCAATCAGTACGTCAATATCGCCCATCACCCGCGTTTGGGGTATGGGATAGCAGTCTCTGAGTATCGCCCCTTTAAAGAACACATGGCGGATGCCGTTTTCACTGAGTAGCCCGTCCAGCGCGTCGAGAGCGGCGCCCTGCCGGTCATATCGCATCACCGCCGCAAAGAAATCGTTTTCAAACAGACGAAAGGCATCCTGCGGCACGACGGCTTTGTTTTCAGCCGTATTCAGCACGCTGAAAACGACGGCGCTCAGATTGTGCGCGTGAGAGAGCTTGTAGAGCAGCGTATAATCCGCATTTTCCGCCAGCACCGCTGTTTCCCCTTGCAGATAGGCGTTTAAAAGGGCAATGAAATAATCCTTTGTATTCATCTTAACCAAAGACGGCGTTGCCTACGATGAGGCTGAGAATCGTGATAATCAGACCGGCAATGAACACGCCGATGGCGATAACGCCAAAGCTCTTTTTGCGGTCGAGATGCAGCAGGGAGGCGAGCAGCGCGCCCGTCCAGCCGCCGGTGCCGGGCAGCGGAATCGCAACGAAAATCAACAGCCCCCAGATACCGTATTTATCAATCTTATCCTTCTTTTTGAGGGTGTGCTCCTCCAGCCAGATAATCGGCTTCTTCACGCCGGGAATCTTTTTCAGCCATTCAAAAATGAGGTTAATGAGCAACAGAATGAACGGAATCGGAATTAGGTTACCGATAAAGCTGATCAGAAAGCCCACAAACGGATTCATCTGCAGCAGCACAATAGCCGTGAACATGCCGAGCCTGCACTCCAGAATAGGGAACAGGGAGATGATAAACACCACCAGCCAGTCCGGAATTCCGTGAGCGGTTAAAAACTCCTGGATTTGTCTGCAAACCTCTTGCATAAGCTTCTCCTAAATATAATTATTTTCATCTAAGAAATCGTGCGCGGCTTTGAGAATATTCTTGTCGTTATCAAACTTGAGAAGGTTCATCGCCTTTTCATACGTCAGCCAGATGTAATCCTCAATCTCGCTTGCCTGAATAATCGTGGAGGTATCCTTCGTCGTGCCGATAAAGATGGAGACAACCTTTTCCACCTTATCCTTGATTTTATAGCGCGAAACGGATTCAAAGCCTTCAATGATATTAATATGAATGCCGGTTTCCTCCAATACCTCGCGAAAGGCGGTTTCCTCCTTCGTCTCTCCGGGATCGATATGCCCCTTCGGGAAGCCCCAGTGCGCCGAGCGCTTGTTTTTAATCAGGAGGTAGCGCACCTCCCCGCGGATATCCCGATAGACGACCGCGCCGCAGCTGCTTTCATACAGGCAGTCCAGCCGGTAATCGGGGAAATCCTGTTCCACATTGATGTACTTTTTAATATCGTTGATAATGAAGCGGGTGCTTTTGGGCGCCGCAATCCAGATGTAATGATGCGTTTTACGGTTGGAGAGAATCGCAATCACTCTGCCGTCGAAGTTACGCACCGGATGATGGATGCCCATAATAAAAACAGTTTGTTGTTCGTTACCGTTAACCGTACCGAAATTAAGTGGATAGGTGTAGCCCGCTTCATTATGAGAGCCAATGGGGTGAACCACCTTGACTCTGACATACTTTCCGAGCATTTTTTCACCACCGATAGGGCGGATTTTGTCGCAATTTCTCATCCGCCAGAATAACATGGTTATATTATACTAAAAAAATACCGCGCTTACAAGTGCAAATCAAAGGATAATCGTGAAATATCTATTAACATCCCCTTGACTTTCACATAGAATGTGCTATAATAAAAACGAACAGATGAACAATTAATCATATGTTTGTCAAAAGAAAGAGGTAGCGTATGAAAAAAACCTATAAAATTGATGTGGACTGCGCCAACTGTGCGAATAAAATGGAGCTTGCCGCCAACAAGGTCAGCGGCGTGAGCAGCGCCACGGTGAACTTTATGGCGCTGAAAATGACAGTGGAATTTGACGAGGGCGCTGAGGAAAAGGCTGTGATGAAGCAGGTGCTGAAAGCGTGCCGCAAGGTTGAGGACGACTGCGAGATCTATTTTTAAGAGGAAACTATGAGCAGAAAACAGAAAAAGGTATTGATACGGATTATCGTATCCGCCGTGCTGCTGATTGTTTTCAGCCTGCTGCCCGTTACGAACGCCTATTTGCGTTTTGCGCTGTTTCTCGTGCCGTATCTGATTGTTGGCTATGATGTGCTCAAAAAAGCGTTTAAGGGCATTTTAAACCGCCAGGTGTTTGACGAAAACTTCCTGATGGCGATTGCAACAATCGGTGCGATTGTGCTGGCGGTGATAGAAAACGGCAGCTATACCGAGGCAACGGCGGTCATGCTGTTTTACCAGACCGGCGAGCTGTTTCAGAGCTATGCCGTGGGCAAAAGCCGCCGGAACATTGCGGAGCTCATGGACATCCGCCCGGATTACGCAAACATCCAGCAGGATGGAATGCTGGTACAGGTGGACCCGGAGGAGGTGGCAGTGGGCAGCGTCATTGTGGTCCAGCCCGGAGAGAAGGTCCCGCTGGACGGGATTGTATTGGAGGGC
>CALGGQ010000122.1 GCA_937915775.1 uncultured Clostridia bacterium
ACCTGCGCGGCAGTACCGGTGTGGCGCAGGAATTTGTCCTGAAAAACGCGGCGGCAAAACAGGCGGCGCCTGCCAATTCAAAAATCGTGAAAGGCAGCGGCGCCAAAGGTCAGCATACGACTTATCGTTGGAATAAGACCGTTCCGAGCAAGATAACCGATGATGTTGATATCACGGAGACGGCGAAGAAAACCGCCTGCTCCTTTACGGCGACAGTGACGAAGCCGACCTATACGGCTAAGGGCTATACGACTTATACCTGCTCCGTCTGCCAAAACAGCTATCAGGATAACTATACCGACCCGATACCGCAGCCGACGACGCAGCCATCGACGCAGCCGTCCACGCAACCGACAACGCAACCAACGACGCAACCGTCCACGCAACCAACAACACAGCCGACAACACAACCGTCCACCCAACCGACAACGGTACCTGCCACACAGCCCGCAGAGCCGATTGAGGAGGTCTCTGCCGGTGCCACAGAGGAGCAGATTGAAAGCTTCATCACCTCGCTCACGGATGACAGTGACCCGAAGGGAACCACCTTCCGCCGTCTGCTCGCCAAGCAGAGCAAGGTCACCAAGAACACCATTAAAATAACGTGGACAAAGCCGAAAAACGCTGCGTATTACATCGTTTACGGCAACAAGTGCGGCGGCAAGAATCAACTCAAAAAGCTTAAAAAGCTGAAAAAAACGGCGTACACCGCCAAGAAGCTGAAAAAGAGTACCTACTATAAATTTATGGTAGCTGCCTTTGATAAGGATGGCAAGCTGATTGGCACCTCCGTTGTGGTTCATATAGCCACTGCGGGCAACAAGAAAAAGGGTAATTATAAGTCCGTAACAACAGCGGCGAAGAAGAATAAGGTTACCCTTGCGAAAAAGGGCAAGAAGTTCAAGCTCAAGGCAAAGGCAGTAGCCGCAAAGGGCTATAAGGTCAAATCACACCGTAAGTTGAAGTACGAGTCCTCCAACAAGAAGATAGCCACCGTGAGCAAAACCGGCGTTATCACCGCCAAAAAGAAGGGCACCTGCTATATTTATGTGTATGCTCAAAACGGCATCTACAAAAAAATAAAAGTAACAGTAAAAAAATAACCGATAAACGTTAACAGCGGGAGGGAGCACCTCCCGCTGTTTTTCGGAATTTGTTTACACTATTTTTCTTGACATCGGTGGGGGTAATTGTTATTATTATTAATATCCTGTTAATATGGAGAGGTATGCGATGAGAGAGCTTGATAATCTTTGCGCAAATTGTTTTAAGGAATTGACCGAGGGCGCCGTGTGTGCCGAATGCGGTTACGATAATGATACAACGGTGGAGTTTACTTATCTCGCACCGAAAACGATGTTGGCGGACAAGTATGCCGTCGGCGCCTTTCAGCGCCACGAGAGCGATGCGGCAGTCTATGCCGGCTATGACGGACAGCTCGATAAAAAAATCATCATCCGTGAATTTTATCCCAAGGGGATGGCAAGCCGTCTGGAGGGCAATAAGGAGCTGCACATCCGTCAGCGCTATCTCGGCGAGATTGAAACGTATAAAAAGGCGTTCTTTGACCTTTGGACAACGTTGGAAAAAATGCACAGCCTGTCTGCCGTCGTGCCTGTTTACGATGTGTTTGAGGAAAACGGCACGGTTTATGCGATTATCGAGCATATCGAGTCTATTCCGCTGCGTGAGTATCTGCTGCGAAATGCAGAGGGCTATATTGCGTGGGATACGGCACGGCTGATGTTTATGCCGGTGCTTACAACGATTGAAGCGCTGCACGCGAACGGCTTTATTCACGGTTCCATCACGCCGGACAGCCTGGTGCTTTGCCGCGACGGCAAGGTAAGGCTCAGCCCGTTCTGCATTCAGCAGAGCACGGATTTTTCCAGCGATCTGGAATTTACCGCGAATGACGGATATTCCGCTTTGGAGCAGTATGATAACAATCATAAAATCTGCCCGGCAACGGATATCTATTCCTTTGCCGCCTGCATTTACCGTGCGCTGGTCGGCACCAATCCGCCGTCCGCACTGGCAAGAGAAGCGAACGACAAGCTGATGATTCCGAATTCTATCGCGGAAAAAATTCCGATGCACGTTATCAAGGCGATGGGCAGCGCGCTGCAGATTTATCCCGAAAAGCGCGTGAAAACCGTGGCGGAATTCAGAGAACTGCTGGACGCCGCTCCGTCCGTTAAGGCGCAGGCGTCAGGCGTGAGCAGCGTTACCTATCAGCCCCAGCCGAAGCCGCAGGCGCAGGACCCCGTTCGCTACGATTATGCCAAGCTCGCGGAGCCGGAGCATAATCATACAGGCTCGCGTATTGCGATTACGGTGCTGGCGGTGCTGATTATTCTTGCCATCGGCGCAGGAATTTATATTGTTAAATTCACGGATTTATTAAAGCCTGTTGAAGAACCGAGCACCTCGGCGCAGGTGCAGCAGGTGACCTATCAGGTGCCGAACTTTGCGAACAACGGCTATACGCAGAGCGATATTGAAAATAACGGTGCATGGAACAAGCAGTTTTCCATCAGCTTTGATGCGGACTATTCTACCGATGTGGAGGAGGGCATTATCTGCAAGCAGAGCATTGCCGCCGGTGAAACCGTTGAAGAGGGCACTCAAATTGTGCTGACTGTCAGCAAGGGTATTCAGACGGAGGAGGTGCCGGACGTCGGCGGACTCTCGGTTGAAGAAGCCACGGAAAAGCTGGAGGAAATGGGCTTTAAGGTCTCCACCGTTGAGGTGTACAATGACGGCAGCCACAGCGCTAACACGGTGAAAAATGCCTTTGGTACCGCTCCGGCGGAGGGCGCCGTCGTCGCTGTCGGCGAAGAGATTATTCTGCAGGTTTACGGCGAGTATGTGGCAACAACGGAAGCCACGACAGCGGCAACCACAGAGGATACAGAGGATTAATGATTTTGCGGCACAAATATTTGTGCCGCTTTTTTGCAACGGTGAATTATACTATCAAGTGCAACAGTAATAAAAGTTGAAAACTCATACAGAA
>CALGGQ010000123.1 GCA_937915775.1 uncultured Clostridia bacterium
GCCCGGGCGATGCAGAGTCTCTGCCGCTGCCCGCCGGAGACGTTTGTGCCGCCCTGCTCGATGCGGGTTTCATATCCGTCCGGCATCTGCTCAATGAATTCATCCGCGCAGGCCAGTCTGCACGCCGCGCGGCATTCTTCCTCTGTGGCGTCGGCCTTGCCCCAGCGGAGATTATCGAGGATCGTGCCGGAAAACAGCACGTTTTTCTGCAGCACCACACCAATCATATCGCGCAGTGCGGTTAAATCGTAATCGCGCACGTCAACGCCGTCCACCAGTACCCGTCCGCTATGGACGTCATAAAGGCGGGGTATCAGGTTGACAAGGCTGGATTTGCCGCAGCCGGTGGAGCCGATAATGCCGATAATCGAGCCGGCGTCCGCGGAAAAGGTGATATCCTCCAGTACGTTATCGCCGTCGTGATAACCAAAGGAGACGTTCTCAAACGCAATCGCGCCCTGCGGATGTTCGGGGATAAACGGCATTTCGGGATTGACGATATCCACCTCGGTATCCAGCACCTCGGTAATACGGTCGCCGCACGCCTTGGCGCGCGTCAACTGCAGCAGGAACATCGACACCATCACGATATTCATCAGCACCTGCACGATATAGGAAGCCAGCACGGAAATCTGCCCGACATCCATCAAGCCCTTTGCCGCGTCGGAAGCGCCCTTGGCGTAAATGTAGACGATGACGACGTTGAGCATCAGCATCATAATCGGCATCACGGTAACGACCAGTCCTGCCGCCTTGGCGCCCTGCTTGGCAAGCTCGTCGGAGGCGTTATGGAACTTCTCCTTTTCCCTGTCCTCACGCACATATGCCTTGACGACGCGGATACCGATGAGATTTTCCTGAACAACCTGGTTGACCTTATCAATTTTCTTCTGCATCGCCTTGAACATCGGGAAGCCGAATTTGAGCACCAGCGCAATAATCACCAGCACAACAGGCAGCAGAAAGACAAGAATCATCGACACGCGCCAGTTAATCGAAAACGCGAAAAACGCCGAAACGACAAGCAGCGCGGGCGCGCGCACCAGAATGCGCAACGTCATCAGCACCGTGTTCTGCAGCATCGTGACGTCGTTGGTCATCCTCGTGGTCAGCGAGGAGGTGGAAAACGTGTCGATATTCTTAAACGAAAAGCCGCTGATTTTATCAAACAGCGCCTTACGCAGCCGGTAGGAAAAGCGGTTGGCGACAATCGAGGACGATTTCATCGTGGCAAGACCGCCTGCCAGACCGACCAGCGCCAGCCCGAACATTGCCAGTCCTATCTTGATAACATAGCCCTTAATGTCCTCGCCGCTCTCCGCTGCCAGGGAGACGCGGTTGTAAATCATATTGGAGATGGAGGGCAGCGCCAGCTCGCAAATCGCCTCGATAATCATACCCGAGGCACTGATAATGCACAGCCACCACATCCCGTGAATGTATTTTGCCAGACGTTTTATCATGAAAAGACCTCTTTTCACAAATGATTATGTATTATAGCACATCAGTTTTTTATTATCAATGATTTATTATTGATATAGACTGCTCAATATGATAAAATAGATTAACTTAACGGAAGAAGCGGATGCTATGAAATACAATCTTTGTGATATGAACACCGTTCAGCGTTTGCTGAAGCAATATAACTTCACCTTTTCCAAGGCGCTCGGTCAGAATTTTCTGATTGACGGGAGCGTCTGCCCCGCGATGGCGGCGGCGCTGCACGCCGACGAAACGACGGGCGTGCTGGAAATCGGACCGGGCATCGGCGTGCTGACGGCTCAGCTTTGTCAGGTCGCGGGCAAGGTCGTTGCCGTGGAGCTGGACAGACGGCTGGTTCCCCTGCTCGGCGAAACGCTCGGCGCGTTCAGTAATTTCGAGCTCGTGGAGGGCGACGCGATGACGCTTGACCTCGCGGCGCTGCTGCAGGAAAAATTCAAGGGAATGGCGCATATCAAGGTATGCGCCAACCTGCCGTATTACATCACGTCGCCGGTCATCATGCGGCTGCTCGAAAGCCGGCTGCCGATTGAAGAAATCGTCGTCATGGTGCAGCGCGAGGCAGCTGAGCGGCTCTGCGCCAAAATGGGTACGCGCGAAGCAGGCGCCGTCAGCGCCGCCGTGCAGTATTTCGGCGAAGCCGAGGTGCTGTTTGAGGTGGACAGAACGTCGTTTATGCCTGCCCCGAAGGTGGACAGCGCCGTGATTAAAATTACGCTTCATCAGGAGCCGAGGTACCGCGTTGCCGATGAAAAGGCGTTCTTTTCACTCGTGAAAGCAGCCTTTGCCCAGCGGCGCAAAACGGCGGTCAATTCCATCTCCGCCACCCTCGGCATTCCGAAAGAAACAGTAACAAACGCACTCACCGCCTGCGGCATTGCGGCAAACGCCCGCGCGGAAAATATCACAATGGAGGAGCTGTGCGCCCTAAGCAACGCGCTGGGCGGCGGCAAATAAAGAATGGCAAAGGATAACACCAAGGTTTTCAGCGATTATTCCATTCCCAAGGCAACGGCAACGCTGGCGCTGCCGTCCATGCTCGGGATGCTGATTAATATTGTTTACAATCTGGCAGATACCTTTTTCGTCGGTCAGACCGGCAATCCCAACCAGGTATCCGCCGTTTCGGTGGCGATGCCGCTGTTTTTGCTGTTTATGGCAATCGGCAACCTGTTCGGCGTGGGCGGCTGTGCGTTCATCAGCCGTTCGCTCGGCGAGGGCAGGCGCGACATCGTCAAGACGATTTCCGCCTTCAGCGTATACGGCGGCGTGCTTGTCAGCCTCGTGCTGGCTGTCACCTATATCGCCGTGCGCGAACCGCTGCTGTACCTTGCCGGTGCGTCTGACGACAGTATCGGCTTTGCCAAGGACTATCTGTTCTGGGTAGCGCTCGGCGCGCCGTTCGTCACCTCGTCCATCACGCTGTGCAATCTGCTGCGCGGCGAGGGCGCGGCAAGGCAGTCGATGACGGGCATGGTGCTCGGTCAGCTGACCAATATCGTGCTTGACCCGATTTTTATTTTAAGCAGCGGCGACAGACTGTTTTCCCTGCACCTGCCGTTCGGGCTCGGGCTCGGCGTGGCGGGCGCTGCGATTGCCACGGTGCTCGGCAACGTCGTTTCCGTTTTATACTTCGTTATTTACTTCCTCAGAGGAAAGTCCATTTTATCCGTTTCGCCGAAGCGCTTTGCCGTGAACGGCAATATTGTGCGCGGGGTGCTCGGCGTCGGCGCGCCGGCGGCGCTCAACAACCTGCTGATGAGCGTTTCCAACGTCGTGATTAATATGTTCCTCTCCGGCTACGGCGATAACGCCGTAGCGGCAATGGGCATTGCAATGAAAGCCAATATGCTGATTACGATGCTGCAGCTCGGGCTGGCACAGGGCATTCAGCCGCTCGTCGGCTTCTGCTACGGCGCGAAAAATTATCAAAGAATGCACAGCGCTATCCGCTTCGGAATGGTGTGCAATGTGCTGCTCGGCACGCTGATTACCGCCGTCTATTTCTTTGCCCGCCGGCAGGTGATCAGCATCTTCATTGAAAACGAGGAGGTCATCGGCTACGGCGTGCAGATGCTCACGGCACTGATGAGCTCCGGCGCTATCCTCGGCATTTTCTTTGTGATTAATTTCTCGTTCCAGGGAATGGGAATGGGCTTCCGCTCGCTGCTGCTTGCCGTCGGCAGGCAGGGGCTCGTGTACCTCCCGCTGCTCTTTATTATGGACAAATTCATCGGGCTGGAGGGCATTATCTGGGCGCAGCCGGCAGCCGACTACGTCTGCATTATCGCCAGCGTGCTGATGCTGCATTTTGTGATGAAATCCCTGCACGGCAAAAAGGAGACTGACAATGGATAACGCCCTTTTCTCCCGTCATATTGCCCTTGCCGACGTCAAAATCACCGACGCCTTCTGGCAAAAGCGGCAGCATTTAATAGAAACCACTGTGCTGCCCTATCAGTATGAGGCGCTGCACGACCGTGTTGACGGCGCGGACAAAAGCTACGCCGTGGAAAATTTCCGCAAGGCAGCTGCCGTTGTCAAGCAGCTGAAAAACGGCGCAACCGTACCCGTTTATCCGGCGGACAAATGGGTGTATGATGAGCAGAATTCCGCTCCGGAAGCCTTTAAGGGCTGGGTGTTTCAGGACAGTGACGTTTATAAATGGCTGGAGGCTGCCGCCTACACGCTGACGAATCATTTTGACGCTGCGCTGAAAGCAAAGGCAGACGCCCTCATTGACCTTATCTGCGCGGCGCAGCTGCCAAGCGGCTACCTCGACACGCTGTATATCATCAATAACCGCGACGGGATTTTCACCAATCTGCGCGATTTTCACGAGCTGTACTGCTTCGGTCATCTTGCCGAGGCGGCGGTGGCGTATCACCGCGCCACGGGCGAAACGGCGCTGCTGGACGCCGCATGCCGCTTTGCGGATCTGATTGCGGACACCTTCGGTGAAAATAAGAAAAAAGGCTATCCCGGGCACGAGATAGCGGAGCTAGCGTTGGTGAAATTATACGAAGAAACGGGCAAGAGGGCCTATCTCGACACCGCCGCATTCTTTCTTGACGAGCGCGGCAAACGCCCGTATTACTTTGACACCGAGCGGAACGAAACGTCTGACGGCGAGCGCTATCACTATCACCAGGCGCACAAACCTCCGCGGGAGCAGGAGGAAGCCGTCGGCCACGCCGTGCGCGCCGTCTATCTTTACAGCGGCATGGCGGACGTGGCAAAGGCAACGGGCGACGACGGACTGTACGCCGCCTGCCAAAGGCTGATGCGCAGCATTCTTGATAAAAAGCTGTACATCACGGGCGGTATCGGCGCGACGGCGGACGGCGAGGCGTTTTCCTTTGACTACGATTTGCCGAACGATTTGGCGTACTGCGAAACCTGCGCATCCGTCGGGCTGCTGTTTTTCGCGCGGCGGATGCTCGAAATCGCGCCCGATGCGGCGATTGCCGATGCGGCGGAGCGCGCGCTCTATAACACCGTGCTTGCCGGCATGGCGGAGGACGGACGGCACTTTTTCTACGTCAATCCGCTCGAAGTACTGCCCGAGGCATCGGAAAAGGATTCACGCAAAAGGCATGTGAAGCCCGTTCGTCAGAAGTGGTTCGGCTGCGCCTGCTGCCCGCCGAATCTGGCGCGGCTGCTCGCTTCCCTCGGGGAATACGGCATTACCGCGAATGAGAATACCGTTTATGTACATCAGTATTTCGGCAGCGAAGTTCACACCGAGCCGGCTGATTTGCGGATTACCTCGGCGTATACCGAAAACGGCACGGTTCATCTTGCCGTCAGACCGCAGAGAGAGATGACGCTGGCGCTGCGGATTCCGACGTGGTGCGGCGAAAACTACCGCTTTTCCGCGCCCTGCACGGTAAAAGAGGGCTACGCATACTTCACGCTCAGCACGCCGTGCGACATCCAAGCGGCATTTGCCCTTGTGCCGCGGCTGGTCAACTGCTCCAACCGCGTGAGAGAAAATATCGGCAAGGTCGCCGTCATGCGCGGGCCGCTTGTCTACTGCTTAGAGGAAGCGGATAACGGCAAGGATTTACACCTGCTGCGCGTCAGCAAGGAGCCGCAGTTTGCCGTCAACGGCGACATCATTACTGCCGACGGCTTCCGTGAAGCGCCGGACGGTACGCTTTACGCCGATTACGCAAAGCGCGCCAAAACACCCGTCCGCCTGACCTTTATCCCCTACTACCGCTGGGGCAACCGCGGTGAAAACGAAATGACCGTATACGTCAGAATATAACAAAAGGCTTGGAAATATCGAATTTCCAAGCCTTTTCTGTTACATTAAATCACAGATCATATCGGCAAATTCCGTCGGATTTTCCACATTCAGCCCCGCAATCAGGCGCGCCTGATTGTAGAGGATTTTCGTGTATTTTTCAAGCGTTTCGTCGTCGGCTGTTTTCAGCTTGGCGGCAAGCGGGTGTTCGCTGTTGATTTCCAGCACGAGCTGCGCCTTGACCTCATTGCCGCCGCCCGGCAGCTGGGCAAAAACCTTTGCCATTTCGAGGCTGACATAGCCTTCCGCGGAAAGGCTGACGGCGTGCCTGCCGAGCTTGTTGGTGAGCTTCACGGCGGTGACCTCGTCACCGAGGATGCCCTTCATTTTATCGAGTAAATCCTTGGCTTCCTCGTTCTTCTTTTCCACCTCTTTTTTCTCTGCGTCGGTGGAGAGGTCAAAATCCTCCTTGCAGACGTTGGCAAAGTGCTTGCCGTCGTATTCCATCAGCATCTGAATGGCAAATTCGTCCACATCGTCGGTGAAATACAGCACCTCCAAGCCCTTTTCGCGCACCGCCTCCACCTGCGGCAGCAGGGCAATCCGCTCGGCGCTGTCGCCGCAGGCATAGTAGATTTCGTTCTGCGAATCCGCCATTCTGTCGCGGTATTCCTTCAGCGTGACATAGCCGCCGTTCGAGGAGCGAAACAGGATTAAATCCTTCAACCCGTCCTTGTTCATGCCGTAATCGGCATAGACGCCCCACTTGAGCTGAATGCCGAAGGTTTTGAAAAACGCTTCGTACTTTTCACGGTCGTTTTTCAGCAGCTTGGTCAGCTCGGATTTTATTTTCTTATCAATCGCCTTGGCGATGATTTTGAGCTGATGGTCGTGCTGCAGCACCTCACGCGAGATGTTGAGCGTTAAATCGGCGCTGTCCACCAAGCCCTTGACAAAGCTGAAATAATCGGGCAGCAAATCGGCGCATTTATCCATAATCAGCACGCCGTTTGAATAGAGCTGCAGCCCCTTTTCATAGTCCTTGGAGTAGAAATCCATCGGCGCGTTTTTCGGCAGGAACAGCAGCGCGTCAAAGGTCGCCTGTCCCTCTGTTTTTGTGTGAATCACGAGCGTCGGGTCGGTGTAGTCATAGAATTTCTGCTTGTAAAAGCTGTTGTATTCCTCCTCGGTGATCTCGCTCTTGTTTTTGCGCCAGAGCGGCACCTGTGAGTTCAGCACCTCGTCGTTGAGCTCCGTGATATATTCGCCCTCTTTCTCCGGGTCGGGTACCTCGGAGGACATTGCCATCACGATGGGATAGCGGATATAATCGCTGTATTTTTTGACCAGCTCCTGAATTTTGTACTGGTTGAGATATTGGTCGTAATCCTCGTTTTCCGTATTTTTCTTGAGGTACAGCGTGACCGCCGTGCCGACGGTTTCCTTGTCGCACGGCTCTACGGTGTAGCCGTCCGCACCCTCGGATACCCATTTGTTTGCTTCCTCGCTGCCGAGCGCCTTTGACACAACCTCAACCCTGTCCGCCACCATAAAGGAGGAATAGAAGCCGACGCCGAACTGACCGATGACCTCAATATCGTCGATCTTCTCGTTGCCCTCGTTTTCCTTCTTGAAATTCAGGCTGTCGGATTTCGCAATCGTACCGAGATTTTGCTCCAGCTCCTCGGCGGTCATGCCGATACCGCTGTCCGAAACGGTGAGCGTTCTCGCCTCATTGTCAAGGTCAATGCGGATTTTCAGCTCGTCACGGGAGGCGCTGACGCTACTGTCCGTCAGCGACAGAAAATAGCGCTTGTCCGTCGCGTCGCTCGCATTCGAAATCAGCTCGCGCAGGAAGATTTCTTTGTGCGTATAAATCGAGTTAATCATCATATCGAGCAGCTTTTTGCTCTCCGCTTTGAATTGCTTTTTTCTCATATTTATCACCTTCAAAACTATAAAATGCATCGTTTTAGCACTCTCTGCTTTCGAGTGCTAACTCTATTATAGCGCGCGTTTTCCATTTGTCAAGCATACACCCTTGCAAAATTGTCAAAATTTCACTATAATAAGGAAAAATCTTTTTGAGGTAACCCTATGGCACAAGCAAAAACCACGCGCAATTCCCTGCTGTTAGTGCTGACGGCGTTCATCTGGGGCACCGCCTTTGTGGCGCAGAGCGAGGGCGGCGACGCCGTCGGACCATACACGTTCTGTTGCCTGCGCTATGCGCTCGGCGCGCTCATTCTGCTGCCCGTCATCGCCGTTCTTGACAAGGCGAAGCTGACCGCCGGCAGACCGAAAACTAAAGAAAATAAAAAAGCCCTGCTGACAGGCGGCATCGCCTGTGGGCTGTGCCTGGCGGCAGGCTCGCTGCTCCAGCAGGTCGGTATCAGCAGCGGCACCTCGGCGGGCAAAGCCGGCTTCCTCACGGCGTGCTATATCGTGCTGGTGCCGGTGCTCGGGCTGTTTTTCAAACGGAAATGCGGCTGGAACGTCTGGATTGCCGTGGCGCTGACGCTTATCGGGCTGTACCTGCTGTGCATGAACGGCGCGTTGCGGATGCAGCGCTCGGACGTGCTGGTGCTGCTCTGCTCCGTTGTATATGCGGCACATATTCTGTTTGTTGACCGCTTTGTTTATCAAAACGTTGACCCGGTGCGAATGTCCTGTATTCAGTTCGTGCTGGCGGCTGCCGTTGCGGCAGTACCGCTGTTCTTCACAGAAATGTACAGCGATATCACCCTGCTGCCGCAGGTGCTTGCCGCAGCAGTTCAGGGAAAGGCGCTTGTTTCACTGCTGTACGCCGGCGTGCTGTCCTCGGGCGTTGCCTACACGCTGCAGATTATCGGGCAGAAGGACGTTAACCCGACAATCGCGTCGCTGTTAATGAGCCTGGAATCCGTCTTTGCCGTGCTCGGCGGCTGGGTTGTGCTGCACCAGGCGCTGACCGCCAGAGAGCTTGCCGGCTGCGCCGTCATTTTCGCCGCCGTTCTCCTCGCGCAAATCCCGTTTGAAAAGGTAAAAAAGAAGGCGTAAGTGAGCGACCTTTCATAAGGAAGGTCGCTGGGTGAAATTAATCCTTGCGGATTAATGAAATAATCTTTTAGAATATGAAATTGCTACGCAGTGAAATACGCCTACGGCGTATGAAAGGATTAATTTTATTATGAACACAGCGAATAACAATGTTCTCGGCGCTGTTTCAAAATCTTTGATTTTGTAAAACGGTGAGGTTCTTATTTCACATCGAGCAAGGCAAGATATTTCATACCATAGGTATTTCATATTGCGTCAGCAATATTTCATTATTACAGACCGATTCTCTTTCGGTCTGTTTTTCTTTTTTGTGGATTTTGCAGTACAAATCCTATGCTCGCTGCAGTCTGTGACAATAATTGACAGTGATAATTCCGTATGATATAATATTTAATGTTTTTTGGAGGTATAAAATGTTTGAAAACCTATTTGTCGGCGGGGCGTTCACTGCTTTGAAGATAGTTCCTGCTTTGCGAGGAATTGCAGGTTTGTTTTTGGCTATTTACGTTTTTAAGAATAGCAAAGCAAGAAATTTTGATAATTCATTTTTATGGGTTTTATTTGCTTTGGTATCTCCTGTTTTTGCAGTCATAGGATATTTTATTAAGGTTAAACTCTATGAAGATAAAACAGAAGCACAACTATATGATAAAAATAAGATTAAAAAATCTAAAAAGTTTTTTGTTGTCTCATTTATAATATATACACTTGCTTTAATCGTGCTGCTTGGTTCTGTCATTGTTTCAATCGGCGCCGGCGCAATCGGATTAGCGAAAAATGAAATTGAACTGTTTCCAACATATTATGATTCCAAAGGCAATGTTCATGAGGATTATGAAACAATCCCAATATACGACAAAGACGGTAACGAATATCACCTTGACGAAATAACAGACGGCTGGAACACAAATTCATATTATGACCAGAGTGGAAAAGAATATTTATTAGAGCATTGCTATGTTTCACAAGACGGTTATTTCTATTATGACGAAAATGATGAGTTAGAGGATACACACGAATCAACATGGTATTATAGTAAGCATTGGAAAGACAAAAATGGTGTTTTATATGCACATATAGATGACGGCGTTTTTTGGGACGAAGAAGGTAATCCTTGTATTGTGTATAAGGGAATACAAACAAGAAAAGCATTTGATTAGATATACAAAGAAGGTGGCTGGGTTTTAAACTCAGCCACCTTCTTTATGACGGGCACCGCGTTACGCCTTCTTTTTCTTCAGCCGTTCGATTTCCCGCAGGTACAGGTCAATGCCCTCTCCCTCGGTTTCGTTCCACTGCGTTTTCATCATCTCAATAATGGCTTCATACATCGAGATGGCTTTTTCGTAATCGCCCTTAATTTCATAGATGTGCGCCATTGCCTCCTCGCAGTCCACAAACGGCGGCTGCGGACGCAGCGGACGCGCCTTTTGGTAAAATTCGATTGCCTCGTCGTAGCGGCATTGCTTTGCCATCTCGTCGGCATACATTACATAGGTCAGCCAGCTGTCGGGATAATCGTTCAGCAGTTTCTCCAGCCATTCTTCAGCTGCTTTGAAGTCGCCCTCCGCACGGCAGATACGGCTCATATAATACAGATAGTGGTATTGTCCGTCCATACGGTTCATCGCTTCGGCATATTCCCGTGCTTCCGCGCACCTGCCGTCCGCCAGCAGCAAATCGAGCAGCCACAGATACGCCTTAAAATTATCCTCATGGGTACGGATAAAGCCCTTGTACCAGTCAATCAGCTTGTGATGATTGGTAAAGTTCCAATCCATATAGGCGCCGTTATCCGAATCAAAAATCGCATTATGTGCGTCCTTACTGTCGGGATTATCCAGAAGCGCCCGCTTGGCAAGCGGCGCCGCCAGCTGATGGTATTCGTCGGCGCGTTTGTTATAAAGCTGTGCCAGGAGCAGCGCCGCCTTGGCGCGCGTTGCCTCCTCGCCGTATTTTTCCTTTAAAAACCGCTCCGTCTGCGCAAAATCCGCATCGGATAAAAAGCGCACGTCAAACAGCATATTGTCAATCCGCTCAAAGCGCGTTTCGTCCGTCAGGGTAAACAGCTCGTCAATCGTCACGCCGAGGATGACGGACAGCTCCGGCAGCAGCTGAATATCCGGCAGCGTTACGCCGTTCTCCCATTTGGATACCGACTGCGCGGAGAGGGATAGCTTTTCGCCCAGCTGCTCCTGCGTCATATTTTTCGCCAGCCTAAGCTGACGGATGTTGAGCCCCATATCGTTTTTCATCGCCATCGCTCCTTTCGCTTTTATTATACTTTGCCGAAGCGGCAAGTGCAATAACGCGCTCGGTGAACTTTTTTCACCCCGCGGTTAAATTGACTAATGCGGCGAGATGTTGTATAATTGACGGAAGGAAGTGATAGCATGCATTTTGATTTTCAGGAAAAAATAGAGTGCTGCGACGATAACTGCGTGCACAGCGAGCTCGTGGAGGCGGTCAACCGCAGCATGCCCGATGAAACGGCGCTGTACGATTTATCCGAGCTCTTTAAGGTGTTCGGCGATTCCACGCGCATCCGCATCCTTTTTATTCTGCTGGAGGCGGAGGTCTGCGTGTGCGATCTGGCGGAGCTGCTGCATATGACGCAATCCGCGGTATCGCACCAGCTGCGGATTCTGAAGCACAGCAAGCTCGTCAAGAGCCGCCGCGAGGGTAAGTCCGTTTTCTATTCTTTAGCAGACGCGCACGTCAAAACGATTATCGCGCAGGGGCTGGAGCATATCTGCGAGGATTAACTGCTTTGTTGTTATTGACGGGGCAAGCCGATTTTGCTATAATAAATCATTGTAATATATACCTAAGGAGGAACGAATGATGGACCCGAACAAAAGACCCGACACAATGGAAAGAATTACCACGCCGGAGCTTGCGAACGCCTTTATTGACGAGCAGATTGCCGCGCTGAAAGCGCAAATCGGCGACAAAAAGGTGCTGCTGGCGCTCTCCGGCGGTGTGGACAGCTCAGTGGTTGCCGCGCTGCTGATTAAAGCCATCGGCAAGCAGCTCGTTTGCGTACACGTCAACCACGGCTTACTGCGCAAGGGCGAGCCGGAGCAGGTCATCGAGGTGTTCCGCAACCAGATGGACGCGAACCTGATTTATGTAGACGCCGTTGACCGTTTTCTGGACAAGCTCGCCGGCGTTGCCGAGCCGGAAAGAAAGCGCAAGATTATCGGCGCGGAATTTATCCGTGTATTCGAGGAGGAAGCCAGAAAGCTCGACGGCATTGAGTTCCTCGCACAGGGTACGATTTATCCCGATATCCTCGAATCCGACGACGGTGTCAAGGCGCACCACAACGTCGGCGGTCTGCCGGAGGATCTGCAGTTTGAGCTCGTGGAGCCCGTCAAGCTGCTGTATAAGGACGAGGTAAGAGTGGTCGGCAAAGCGCTCGGTCTGCCGGATAATATGGTATACCGTCAGCCGTTCCCGGGTCCCGGTCTCGGCGTGAGATGCCTCGGCGCGATTACGAGAGACAGGCTGGAAGCCGTCAGAGAGTCCGACGCGATTCTGAGAGAAGAATTTGCGAAAAACGGTCTCGAAGGCAAAGTATGGCAATACTTCACCGCGATTCCCGATTTCAAGGGCGTCGGCATCAAGGACGGCAAGCGCACCTACGCATGGCCGGTATTTATCCGTGCCATCAACACCAGAGACGCCGTCACCGCCACGGTGGAAAACGTGCCGTTTGAGCTGCTCCAGCACATCACCCAGCGCATCACCACCGAAGTCGAAAACGTCAACCGCGTCCTCTTCGACCTCACCCCGAAGCCGTCAGCGACTATTGAATGGGAATAAGAACTGATTGACAGAAACGAATCCCCAATCATTGAACCTCAATGATTGGGGATTTTCTTTTTACTTTTTCATCATATCAATTATTTTTTGAAATTCGGGTGTTGCCTTGAATTCGTCCGGAAGAGGATATTTTTCTTCAATCAGGTATTTCACCCTGCTGCTTGCAACAAAAGTACTGCCGAGGGTGTTCTTGTCAAACGCTCTGCCTTCAAAAAAACTTGAATGCATAATGGTTATTCTATCAAGGCTATCAAATTGTTTTGCGAGTCCTACCTCTTGTTTCAAATAGTGTATTCCTTTTTCATAATCGCCTTTCTTAGCGTACAAATAGCCAAGATAGCCGTAGGAGAAAATAATATTTCTCCAAGCTCTGCCGTAATTCCTGTCATCGTAAAACATATTCAGCATATCAATTTCTGCTTTTACACCATTAATTAACTTGTCAATATCATTGTTTTCATCCGTTACGTCAAAAAGGTGCGCTATGCTAGATCG
>CALGGQ010000124.1 GCA_937915775.1 uncultured Clostridia bacterium
ACAGCTTCATACTAAAAAATTTTTTAGTATTCTGCTATGCTTTTATTGTACCAACAATATAAAAAGGAGAAAAATATGTATACTGATTTTGAAAATTTACCGTTAAGCCTTACGGTAACACAGGCAGCAGAGGTGCTTGGCATTGCACCCACCAGTTTATACAAGCTGATTGAAACCGATAATACCTTTCCCGTGCTGTTTATCGGAAGAAGAAAATCCATTCCTAAAGAGGAACTCAGGGAATGGATAAAGAGTAATTGTTATCGATATTAACGCTGGATATTCAATAACCTTTGTGGTATATGTTATGTTGGAGGTGATAAGTTTATGGCGAAAAGAAATAACGGTGAAGGAACGCTACGTAAGAGAGCAGACGGCAGATGGGAAGGAAGATATACTGTTACAGTTAACGGCAAACCGAAGGTCAAATATATCCTTGCTCACAGTCAGAAAGACTGCAAAGAAAAGTTAGAAACTGCAATTGCCGAATATGAGGAGGAACGGAAAAAGCTTGTTCGGTGTTCCTACCTCACAAATCCCAATCCTACGCTTGCAGAATGGTCTCAGATATGGCTTGATAATTTCTGCAAAAACTGTATTAAGGATTACACTTATCAGGGCTACAAATTATATATGGAAAAGCATATCAACCCCGCCATCGGTGACATGAAAATAAAGAATATTACAACCGTCATCTGTCAGCAATTTCTTATGGAAATGTACACCAACGGAAGAAAGCGTGGCAGGGAAACGCACGGAACGGGACTCGCCCTGAAAACTGTTAAGGATATCAAAATAACACTACAAACCTGCCTGCAGAAAGCAGTAGACGAAGAACTGATACCAAGTAATCCGGTTAAGAAGGTCAAGATGCCGACGGAACAGAAAAAAGAAATGCAGACAATGAAGGCGAGCGAACTCAAAGCCTTCCTTGACGAAACGAAGAATAGCGGCTGCTATGAATTCTATTATCTTGAATTGATGACGGGAATGAGAATCGGCGAAATCCTTGCGCTGACGTGGGATGACCTTGATACAGAAAACAACACAATCCGTGTCAACAAACAGGTGCAGCGCATTGACGGCGAGTTAGTTATCAACACGCCGAAAACACAAGCGTCAATCAGAACGATAATAATATGTGAGGACTGTGTACTTGCTCTGTTGAGAATGCGGCAGAGAGAAGGCAAGGTATCAAACCTTATGTTCCCGAGCCCAGCAACGGGCAGTTACCGAGACCCGAGAGCCGTTACAAACCGACTGCACCGCATACAAAATAGAGCAGGCGTACCGAGAATCCGCTTCCACGACCTGCGACACTCCTTCGCCACGCTCTCGCTTGAGCAGGGAATGGATATCAAGACAGTATCGCACATGCTCGGTCACACCGACGCAGGCTTTACAATGAACACCTATATGCATGTCACAGACCAAATGCAGAAAACCGTTGCGGACACAATGGGAAAACTCATAAAGGACAGCGAAAAACAAGAAAGCGAAGTGATAAAACTGAATGCTTAAAAGAACAACACCGCCGATTACTCGGCGGTGTACTTTTTCATGTAAGTGATGATTCTGGTGAATTGTGGTCAGCGTTTAATCAAGCCAACTCGGGATACTTGTACCCGAGTTGAGAGGAGAAGCATTCGGAGCGATTATTAACAAAATGCGAAAGCGTTTTGTTTCAATCGCGGAGTGTGCATTGACGAGCGTTGTGGTCAAATTGTGGTCAAAATGGAGCTTTGGGCTGATTTTTAGGTGCGAAATTTGCGCCGATTTGATACCCTTTTCAATACTTATCCGAACAAATGAAAACGCCCGAAACCAAGTCTTTGCAACGGTTTCGGAGAGTGATTTGTCAAACTAAGTGCAACACTTAGTAAGTTCAAAGTCCCATAAAGACT
>CALGGQ010000125.1 GCA_937915775.1 uncultured Clostridia bacterium
ATCAGTTTGACAGTAGCCTTGCGCGAAAGCTCATTATCCTCTTTGGCGAGCTTGACAAAATACAAATCGCTGTTATTGAGTGCAGAAACGGTGTACATATCAAAGCTTTCCAGCGTGCCGTTTTGATATGCCTTGTAATTCTGCTCAAAGGTGAACGAGTCAATATTCATAAACGTCAGCGCCACGAACATCGCGCTGCAAATGAGGATAATCGGCTGCATATACGGCACCTTCGGCGCGAAGATATGCACGATGAAGAACAGAATAGCCACCAGCACCATCAGCATAAAGACGAACACCATCAGGCGGTTGCGCGTGAAGCCATAAGTCGTGATGTTCAGCTTCATCTTCTGAATGGCAGAAACAATCATCAGCACGGAAAACAGCGAAATAAAGAGCGAGAGCCCCTTGATACCGCCCGAGACCTTGCCGTGCTTCCGTTTTGTCAGCATTGTGACAAGCGAGATCATCACAACGTTAATCGCGCAGATAGCGAACATCTCATAAAAACCGCGGCGGGCAAAGGCGCTGGCGCTTCTGGTGTACCCCTCCGGCAGCAAGCCGCTGAAGGCGGAGAAGAAATACGCAAGCTGCGAAAACAGGTACACAAGATAGGTCAGCGAAATCATAGAGAGAAAGGCGACACTGCCCGAAGCCGGTATCTTCTTTTTGAAATTGCCGATTTTCGCGGCAGAACGGCTGTTCAGCTTGCTGCGTTTACCGAACATAAAGGAGAACAGCAGCGGCGTTATCACAATGGCGATGGCAAGCTCCAGCAGGTATTTGCCAATGTTTT
The DNA here is from genome assembly GCA_937915775.1 of uncultured Clostridia bacterium. GTDB lineage: Bacteria > Bacillota > Clostridia > Oscillospirales > Acutalibacteraceae > Eubacterium_R. The sequence continues at coordinate 797 of CALGGQ010000125.1, forward strand.
TAGCAATCACGCCGATGAGCTTTTCAAATGCGGCGTCACTGCTGATCAGCAGCGGCACGAGCACCGCCAGCACCGGCACAGCAACCAGCACGCCGAGAAGCGCGCTCAGATTCTTTTTGCTGCCTGCTGCGCCAGCCTTCAGCCCGCCGACGATATCGCCGAGGTTTTCCAGCGGCTCAATGACTGCAGCGGTAAACAGGTTCAGCAGCAGCTTAAAGTTGCCTCTGCTCTGCGTATAACTATGGCTGATGCCGAGGCAGTACAGCGTGAAGAGCCCTGCGATGAGCAGCAGCATAATCGCATTGATAAACTCATTGGAATACAGCGCAAAGGCTGCCGCTCCGCCGAGCGAGAGCACACCGCAGGAAACAGAAAAGATATCCGGTGCGCTCGTTTTATCCCACAGATAAATGCTTGAGATGACAAACAGCACGGCATACGCAATGGTACAACCGAGGTGGAAGCCGTGGAACAGCGCGAAGTCAACGAGCAGAAAAGCTGCCGCCAAGAACAGAAACACAAATACGTTATCTTTCTTAGCCAGCGGCGTATACGTCTTTTTCGGCGGCAGACCGTAGGTTGGCACATACGGCATCGCCGGCGGTGCCGGATTTGTCATCGGCTGAGGGGTCGGCTGATAGGGCGCTCCCTGCGGCGGCATCACCGGCGGGACCTGATTCGCATTCCCCTGCACCGGCGGCATATAATAAACATTTTTTTCGTTATCCATTTTGAAACTCCTTACTCATCTTCCGTAAATTCGAGAATATCTGCCGGCTGGCAGTCCAGCACCTTACAGATGGCATCCAGTGTGGAAAAGCGGATTGCCTTTGCCTTGCCCGTTTTCAGGATGGAGAGGTTTGCCTGCGTTATTCCGATTTTGTTCGCAAGCTCAAGGGAGCTCATTTTCCGTTTGGCAAGCATAACGTCCAGATTCACTACAATCATACTTACACCACCAAATCGTTTTCTTCTTTAATTTCAATCGCCTTTTTGATGACATTGCGCACCACCCTGACCACGAGCGCCATAAACGCTTCGCCCATTGCGAGCAGCGCCACCGTTTCAATCGACTGATAGATGACGGCGATGACAACAAATGCCACAGCGCCGACGGCTGCTGCAAACAGACAGGCGGCGGTAATGATGTTCAGCAGCTTCACATTTTTGTTGCTGAACACGATATCCTTTTTCAGATTGGCAAGGATTTTATCCAGGCAGACGAGCGCCACATACCCCGCCGGCACCACCATATAAAAGGGATAGATTAAATATCTGCCATGCACGGCTGTCATGGAAAAATAATAGAAATCCCCTTGCTGCGCCCGCATCAACAGCGGAAACGCTGCTACGGCTGCCGCCAGCAGCACATAGCACAGTCTTACCACAAAATGCGTCAAGCCGACTGATTTGTCATGTTGTTTCATAAAATGCTCTCCTATTTCTTAAAGTTATAGTGAAAATAATCGTGAATAAAATCGACCAAATCTGCTTCATCATTCTTTTCGCCGAACACGTCCATATCCTGGTCATGATAGGTCAAAAGCGCTATCTGCTGTGTTTCATCATTGAAGGCGAACAAACGAAACTCCTCGGGGATATAGGTCATATCCTCCTTGATAAAGCGGAAAATCCAGTCCTCTATGCTGAATGCGGTGGGGGTGCCCTCAGGCTCATACTTAAAATTCTCAAAGTCGGCGGTGGTCATAAACTGATACTGCTGCAGCATTTTCTCTTTCTGCGCCGCATAGTTTTCCGGCGTGTAAGAGCCAACCACGGTGGCGGCATAGGAGGTAAAAATCAGCATCGAACGTGACCGCACGTTATATTTCACTTTTGTATAATTCCCGAGTTCGGCAAGGATAGCCTCCTTGCGCTTGGCAATTTCGTCCTCGGTAAATTCACCTGTATGATAATAACCGTCCATCGGCGCATAGGTCACCAACCATTTGTCGCTGTAACGCACGGTATCAATTACCGTGAAATAAATTGTAACATTGAAAACCGTGATGACGGCGAGGATAACACCGACAACCTTCAAAAAAACCTTGGTTCTCTTTTTCAATTTCTTCCAGCCCCTTTCACGCACGTTACCGTAAACCGACTGATTTATCCCGGTACATTTACATTTCCTGCCTTATTCTTCAATAGTGGACAGCACACTTTCACCTGTTTCGTTTTGATAGTATTCGTTTCCGAAAACATCTCTAACGATGATAAGATGATATTTGTCAACTACTGTAACGGTAGAAATCCGTTTTTTATACTTTGTTTTTACATTTACTTCGTCATGAACTGATATCGCATTTTCTAATTCGTGTATGGTTTGAGGATTTGTCACCCTATCAAATACAATGTTGTTAAAAGTAAGCTGTTCTCTGTCATCAGAAATTGCCAGACTATTGTCTGTTGCAATATAAACAAAACAGTAAATACCCGCGGTAAAAACGATAATACCAATGAATATAGCAATAAGAATTTTTGCCATCGCAATCGCTTTTTTGCTTTTCATCAATTCACCACCTCGTTTCAGGTAATATATATCACTAAAATTATCGTTTGTCAATAATTTATTTTCGATTTTCGAAAATTATTCACAAAATAAAACGGAGTGTCAAACACTCCGTTTTTTGTATTCCGTAATGCAAAGGAATTATTCCTCAAACTCCCAGTCGTAGCTGTAAGCGTTATCAAGGAATATTTTATAGGACGCCGGCTTAATCGGTTGATAATTGCTGTCGGTCGGATAATACAGTGTAATTTCATCGGTTGATTTCGGGTCCTCAATACTTGCATAAGTATAGGTTGCACCGATTACCTTGCCGGACTTATTGTAGAACAAAGCGGAAAAACGGCAGGAACCGATTTTCTTTTTACCCTTATTCTTCACCTTGACCGATACCCCGTAATCGTCTTTTCCGGTTACCTTATAGGAAACATTCTTTCTGAGCTGATAGATGCTATCAGGAATCTTATCAATTTTCAGTTCAACGGTATAATCGGTATAAGCGACAGGCTGATAATTCTTTTCATTATAGGGAGCCGTCGCACTCAGCAGCGTAGTAACGCCTTTTTCAACACAGTAGTTGAAGCCTGTGGTTTCCATCAGCAGCTTGCCCTTTTTATTGTAATACTTAACAACCATTTCGATTTCAACGGCAGAGGAGTTGTTGTTGGTGAATTTACCGTACACGCCTTCACCTTTGCCGAAGCTGTAATAGGTTGCCGTAATATTTTTCCTCAGGGCAGTAGTCTTAACCGTTACAGTGCATTTGTAAGACTTACTTCCTACTTTAGCCGTAATAGTTGCCGTTCCCTTCTTTTTTGCTGTAACAATACCCTTTGAACTAACGGCGGCTACCTTTTTGTTGCTGGAGCTCCACTTAACAGTCTTGGTGGTACCCTTAACCGTTAATTTAAAGCTTTCGTTGACATACAGCGTCTTTTTCTTCGCGCTGATGCTGACAGCAGCCTGCGCTTCAGTGATGGCGTAATTCGCCGGCACAAACGCTTCCGTTACATTCGGCACAAAGGTGAAAATCGCCAGCGCCAAGCATAAAACAGTAATGAATTTTTTCATATTATCACTCCTTTAAATTTATACTTCCAATGTATCACGAAACGTCGGATAAGTCAAGACAGTGTGAGAAAAAACAGAGTGGCAGGCACTCTGTTTTTTCTCTGTTTATCTTTACCAATTGTAACTATATGCCTCATTGACATAAACCCTGTATGAGTCAGGAATAACTGTATCATAATTATCATCATAGGGATATTCAAAGTTCAAATAGTCTGTATCTCCGGACTGTTCAACATCTGCATAATGATAATCATAACCGATTGCATTTCCGTCAGCATCGAAAAAAATGATTGCCAGTTGCGTAAACTCAATCTTGTTATCACCGGTATTGGTTACATGAGAAATAACCTTGCTACCGGTATTCGTATTTTCAACCTCAATACTTTTAATATAATCCAGTTTTGATTCACTGATATTTTCGGCCTTCAATTCCACCTTATAGCTTGAATAAGGCAAAGAATTGTAATCACTGTCATACGGTCCTGTAACTTCGAGCGCACAGGTGTTTCCTTTGGAGAGACAGTAGATTTCATTTGTATTCTGGTCAATCAGCTTACCATCGGCATCATAATACAACACACGCATTTCAACCTCTATTGCTGCCTTATTGTTATTCTTTAAAACACCAATAACACCGTTACCCAAATCATAGTAGGTTGCGCTGATATTCTTAACACTGACCGGAATCGGTTTCACAGTAACAGAACAGGTATAGCTTTTGCCCAGCACCTTGGCAGTAATCGTTGCTGTTCCGACACCCTTAGCAGTAATTTTTCCGTTTTTAACGGTCGCAACCGTCTTATCAGAGGATGACCACTTTACCGTTTGCTTTGTACCGTTAAGTTTTATGGTCAGCGTATTTCCTTTAATTACGGTTACTTTTTTCTTGGAAAGCTTCGGTGTTTCCACTGTAACAACACACTTATAGGTTTTAGAGCCAACCTTTGCTTTTATTGTAGCAGTGCCCTTTTTCTTTGCGCTAACCTTACCCTTGGAGGTTACCGAGGCAACCGCTTTATTGCTGGAGCTCCATTTCACCTTCTTTTTCGTTCCTTTTACTTTCAGGGTAAATGATTGTCCCTTGATTAAAGTCTTTTTCTTCGCGCTGATGCTAACCGCCGCCTCAGCAACTGTTACGGCATAGTTCGCGGGGACAAAGACCTCCGCCACGTTCGGCACAAAGGTGAAAATCGCCAGCGCCAAGCATAAAACAGTAATGAATTTTT